>NZ_MQWB01000001.1:2642369-2709351 GCF_002257665.1 Rubricoccus marinus
CCGGCTTCTGGCGTCCTGCGGCGAAGTGGGCTGCCCGCTCGTGCTGCCGCCGGGGACCCGGTTGAGCGTGCTCGTAGTGATGCCCGGCACGCCGCCAGAGGTGGAGGTCCGCCTAAGCGCCGAGCTCGGCGCGCTGGTGTGGCGCGAGGGCGAGGCGACAGCCTTCGAGGCTCGGCTCTCCGAGGCCGTGCAGGAGGCGATTCCCGACGCCGTGGTCCGCGCGTTCGTCGAGGGCACGGTGCCCACGGACGACCGGACGCTGCGGCCTCTGGCGTCGCTCGCGATCGCGGCGCCCGTCCCGCCGGCAACGCTTCCGCCGGGCGCGGCCCCGCTCGTGCGCCGCATCGGCGCGCCGCACGTGCCAGAGGCCGGGTTGGAAGGCCGGCACCTCGCGCTGTGGCCCAGCCACGGCTGGTACTACGAGAACAGCCTGGACCGCTGGGAGTGGCAGCGCGCCCGCGTGTTCACGACCGTCGAGGACCTCCTCCCCTTCGCGTTTATCCAGCGCCACCTCGCGCCGATGCTGGAGCGGGCCGGCGCGAACGTGCTCATACCACGCGAGCGCGATCCGCAGCCCAACCAGGCCATCGTGGACAACGACGGCCGCGCCGACGGCCGCTACGCCGAGCGCGGCCGCTGGCGCCGCGCCGGCGACGGCTTCGCGCACCGACCGCCCTATCGCGGCACGACGAACCCGTTCACGCTGGGCACGGCGCGCTCGGTCCAGGCCTCTGGCGAGGCCAACGCCGAAGCCGTCTGGGTGCCCGAAATCCCCGAGACAGGCGACTACGCCGTCTACGTTTCCTACAAGCAGGAGGACGGCAACGTCGAGGACGCGCGCTACGCCGTCCGCCACGCGGGCGGGACCACGCGCTTCGCCGTCAACCAGACGATGGGCGGCGGCACGTGGGTCTACCTCGGCACGTTCACCTTCGCCAGAGGCGCCGATGCCGGCGCCGCGAGCGTTGTCCTCACCAACGCCAGCGCAACGCCCGGCCGGACGGTCTCCGCGGACGCGGTCCGCTTTGGCGGCGGCATGGGCGAGGTGGAGCGCGGGGGCAGCACCTCCGGCCGGCCCCGCTGGGTAGAGGGCGCCCGCTACTACGAGCAGTTCGCCGGCTTCCCGGACTCCACGGTCTACGCCGTCTCCGGCGAGAACGACTACAAGGACGACTACCAGAGCCGCGGCGAGTGGGTCAACCACCTCCGAGGCGCGCCCTATGGCCCCACTGGCGACCGCGACGCCAGAGGCCTCGGCATCCCCGTCGACCTCTCGCTCGCGTTCCACACCGACGCCGGGCGCACGACCGACGGCAGCGTGATCGGCACGCTGCTGATCTACAACACGAAGGGTATGGACACGACCACGGTCTTCCCCGATGGCCGCTCGCGCCGCGCCAACCGACGCCTGGCCGAGCTCTCGCGCGAGGACATCGTGGACGACCTCCGCGCGAACTGGAAAACGGACTGGACCTTCCGCGACTACTGGAACCGGCCCTACTCCGAGGCCACGCGCCCCAACGTGCCCGCGCTCCTGCTAGAGCTCCTCTCGCACCACAACCCGACCGACATGCGGTACGCGCTGGACCCGCGCTTCCGCCACGACGCCTCTCGCGCGATCTACAAGTCCATCGGGCGCTTTCTCGCCGAGCAAAACGGCACCCGCTTCGTGCCGCAGCCTCTGGCGCCGACGCACCTCGTCGCCACGTTCTCCGGCGGCAACGTGGTCGTGAGCTGGATGCCGCAGGTGGACCCGTTGGAGCCTCTGGCGCGGCCCACCCAGTACGTCCTCTACCGGCGCGAGGACCGGCGCGACGGTGACGCCAGCGGCTGGGACGGGGGCACGCTCGTCAACGGTACGGATGTGACCATCGCGCCGCCCGCACGAGGGCGCGTCCTGAGCGTCCGCGTGGCGGCCGTCAACAGTGGCGGCGAGAGCGAGCCCAGCGAAGCACTGGCCGTCGGCATCGGACGCGACGACGCCGCGCCGATCCTCGTCGTGAACGGGTTCGACCGGACCGCCGCCCCGGCCTTCGTCTCCGAAGGCGACTGGATCGGCTTCGACCGAGACCTCGACGAGGGCGTCGCGGACGGCTTCGACGTGAACACCGTCGGCGATCAGTACGAGTTCGACACGACGGTCCCGTGGGTGGACGACGACCAGCCCGGCCACGGCGGCTCGGACGCCGACCTGGAAACGCTCGTCCTCGCGGGCAACACCCGCGATTTCGTGGCCGTGCACGGCCGCGCGCTCCTCGCCAGCGGCCGCTCCTTCGTGAGCGCCAGCGACGAGGCGGTCATGGACGGGCTCGTGCCTCTGGCGGCGTTCCCCGTCGTGGACCTCGTGATGGGCGAGGAGAAGACGACGCCCCACCCCGACTCCGGCCGCGCGCCGGACTTCGCCGTTTGGCCCGCCGCGCTCCGCGACGCGCTCACGACGTACGCCAGAGGCGGGGGCCGCATCTTCGCCTCTGGCGCCTACCTCGGCAGCGACGCCGCCGAGGACGCCGACGCCCAGGTCTTCCTCTCTGAGATCCTCGGCGTCCGCTGGCGGACCGGCTACGCGGCCGTGACCGGCGCCGTCGAAAGCGTGAGTCCGGCTCTGCTGCCTCTCGGCAGCGAACTCGCGTACAACGTCGACAACCGCCGCGACGTCTACCGCGTGGAGGCGCCCGACGGCCTGGTGCCCGCCGGTCCGCGCGGAACCGTCGCGCTGCGCTATTCGGAGAACTCGATCTCGGCGGGCGTGGTCGCTCCGGGCGCCGTCACGCTGGGCTTCCCCTTCGAGGCGATCCCGGACGCCGACGCGCGCCAGAGGCTGATGGCGGCGATTCTCCGCGCGCTGGAAAGCGGCGCCGGCCGCCCCGGAGCCGACCGGTAGGCCTCTGGCGCCAGAGTCTCACATCTCCCCCATGCGTACGAGTGCCTCTTTGATCTGGTGGATGCCCCAGACCAGAGCGATCAGCCCTAGCGGAGCCAGTGCACCCAGGGTCTCGAAGCGGGTTTCGTTCGCGAGCTCATCCTCCTCGTCCGGCGCGTCCAGAAGAGCCTGCCGGTTCCCAGCCCGTCCTCCCGAGTAGCGCTCAGACTCCCAGATTAGATGGAGGAGGCGGACCGATATGTACACGACCGGTACCCCGACGGCACTCAAGCCAAGGCCGAACTGAAGAACGGGGTGCATGGAACATGGGACGCTCGTCTCGAAAGGTAGTAGCCCGCAACGCACTCACTATCTGCGCCGGCCTCTGGCGCCAGAGGCCCGGTTAGGACCTCGCCCGGTTTGGACCTCTGGCGCCGCCGGATGCGGGCGCCGCCTCCAGCGGCGCGTCTAGAAGTGATGCGTCCAGGAGCGAGTTGGCAGAAGTCTGACCCTCCTGGTCGACCTGCGCGGGCGAGGTGTCCGTGAGGTGCTGCGCGATGCGGTCGGCGAGAGACTCCGTCTCCCCGATCATGCGCTTCCGGCGCGAGCGGACGTACCCCGTGAGCCAGGAGCCGCCTCCGATCACGCCGAGAGCGGTCACCAGCACGACGGCCGCGATCCCCGCCGCGTCGCCCATCCCGAGGACTTCGGCGACGAACGCGCCGAGCAGCATCGCGACGGGAAACGAGAACACCGCGGCGATCGCGTGCGCGATCACGCGCTCGTTGTCCGTCCCCGCATCCTCTTTCTGAACGCGGAGCAGCGTCCGGTCCTCCCGAGGACTGAGCGTGACGGTCGTCCGCACGCCAGAGGCCGCGCTGTGCGTCCACTCTTCCGCCTCACCAAACGAAGAGGTCTCCTTTTCCCACCACGACGAACTGGTCCCGAACTCGCGCCGCAGCGAGGCCACGGTGTCCTCCCACGCGCCCTGCGCCATCGGCCCCTCTATCCAGCGCTCCGCGACCGCGATCCGCGACGACGCCCGCACGCCTCTGGCGTCGACCTCCGCCGCGGCGGCGCGCACCGAGGCGACGTCCAGGCCCGCCTCTCGCGCCGCGTGCTCCACCTCCGCCAGGGTCAGTCCGGCAACGGGCTCCCGCGAGTGCGCGGCCTGCTCGCGCTCGGCCGCGCGCGCAAAGATGGCCGCGACTTCGGCTTCGGAATACGTGCGGTCAGGCATCGGGAGCGGTGAGGTGGGAGCGGCGGCAGAGTACGCCCTCACGCACCCCTGGGATGCGCCTGCGCCTCTGGCGGCCGCACCTAGAGCCGCTTCTCGAAACGGTGGAACACGCGCGAGACGTGCGCCCCGGCGTAGTGCGCGTAAAAGCCGACCGGCGCCACCCACGGGATCGTGGCCGAAGCCAGCCCCTGCGCCGCGAGGTCGCGCAGGCAGCGCCGGCAGAGGACGCCCCCGATGCCCAGCCCGCGCGCCTCTGGCGCCGTGCCCATCGGCCCAAACCAGCCCGTGCCGACGTTGTTGGCGTCGTACCCCGAGAAGCCGAGCAGCGCGTCGCCGCGCCACGCGAGGTGGAGCGAGACCGGACGTTGGTCGAACGTGCCCGCGATCTCCGGCTTCCACGCGGGCCAGTGCACGTCCAGAAACGCCATCACCGCGCCCCGCTCGTCCTCTCGGGCGCGGCGGACCTCCACGCCAGAGGCCAGCAGCGCGGCCTCCTTTTCGGCCGTGTTCCAGCTCTCCGCGCCTAGGTCCACGTGCATGTTGACCGCCTCGCCGACCGACTCGTAGCCGTGCTTTTGCACGAACAGCCATCCCGGCGTGTACCGCAGGTCGATCCCAGGGATCAGGTAGTTGGGCGAGCACTCGGCGACGCGGACCGTCTCGGCGCCACGCGCCTTAAGCCCGGCCTCCACCGCTTCCAGAAGCCGCCCGCCGATGCCCTCGCGCCGGGCCTCTGGCACCACGCAGATCATCTTGACCGTCCCACGCGTCTCGTTCGGCGCCCCCCACAGTGCCCCCAGCGCAAAGCCGAGGAGGAGACTGGGGACCGGGGACTGGGGACTGGCAAGACCGCCACCAGAGGCTTCCAACTCGGAACCCGGAACTCGGAACCCGGAACCTCCCTCGACAACGAGCGCCGGCCCTGCATTGGGCTCCCCCCACACCTTTTCGCGCAAGAGGCCGGGCGTGAGCAGGTCGTAGGGCGCGCTCCGGTTCCAGAGCGCGAGCAGCGCCGGGGCGTCGGACTCGCGGAGCGGACGAAGGGTCATCGGCCGCTGGCGCCAGAGGCGGCGGCATCGCAACCGAACACGTTCTCCCCTACAGCGTCATTCCCGCGCAGGCGGGAATCCAGCGTACCGGAGGATCTCTCAAGCTGGCCGCCGGAGCAGAGGACGCGCGCCAGAGACGGTTCCACTCTCGCACGCCTCTCCCTGCTAGCTCGTGCCTTGCACAAGCCTCTGGCGCTCATCACCCTGGATTCCCGCGTACGCGGGAATGACAGCGTAGACAAGACAGGTCCCAGCAGGGAGAGACGAGAACAGACGAGAGACCGCACCATCGCGCCAGAGGCTAGGCCACGGCGGGCTCGGGCTCCTTCTTGCCGAACGTCGGGTCGATCTTGATCCGCGCGGCGACGAGGAAGCTCGGGATGGTCGCGATAAGGACCCAGGTAAAGAAGTTCTGGTAGCCGATGAGGTCCTCGAGCCAGCCGGAGAACATGCCCGGGATCATCATGCCGAGCGCCATAAAGCCCGTCGCGATGGCGTAGTGCGCCGTCTTGCTGGTGCCTCTGGCGATGTAGATCAGCACCATCAGGAAGGCCGCGAAGCCGAAGCCGTAGCCGAACTGCTCCAGCGCGATGGCGAGGTTGACCCAGAGCAGGCTTTCGGGCCGCGCGATGGCGAGCACGAGGTAGACCGCGTTGGGCACGTTGATCGCCGCCACCATGGGCCAGAGCCACTTGCCGATGCCGTCGCGCGAGATCAGCCACCCGCCGAGGATGCCGCCGACCGTGAGGCACGCCACGCCGACGGTCCCGTAGGTGAGCCCGACCTGCCCGGTCGTGAGCGCGAGGCCGCCGGCCTCCACGGGGTCCACGAGGAACGGGATGACGAGCTTGACCACCTGCCCCTCGGCAAAGCGGTAGAGCAGCACAAACGCCACGGCGATGCCGATCTCCGGCTTCTCGAAAAATGTCGTGATGGCGTTCGCCAGAGGCGAGCCCGAGAACGGGAGCGCGCGGAACATGCGGCCCCACGGCCCGGTCGTGCGCGGCGCCACGATGCCGGCGATCATCATCGGGACGATGAGGATGGCGAGCAGGATCACGAACAGCGCGAGGAAGACGAGGTACTGCCCCACGCCAGAGGCGCCGCCCGCGCCTACGGCGCTGGGCACGTCGGCCGCCGGACGTGGGAGCGCGAAGAAGTGCCACGCCGTCAGCGCGAGAAAGACGCCCGCGATGGCGAAAAAGGTGATGGACCACGCGAGCGGGATGTTGCCACTCGTGGCGCGGAAGGTGGCGGCGGTCGGCTCGTCCAGGTTCTTGTCGAGCTGCACGACCGCCGCAAACGGCCGGTCCCAGTTCTCGGACGTGAACACGAACCGCTCGCCCTCGATCAACTTCAGGCTCTCGTCGCCGTCGCTGTGCGTGAGCGTGACCGCGACCTCCTCGCCCTCTGGCGGCGGCCCCGAGAGCCGGAACGGCACGATGCCGACGTTGCCGGCGGTCGCTGAGACCTCGGCCGGGTCCTCGCCAAAGGCCGCCGAGATGCCGCGGCCCAGCGGGCCGGAGACGTAGCGCCCCCACAGAGAGGGCTCCTCCTCGGCCTCTGGCGCGCCGACTTCTGTCTCCCCTTCCGGCCCTTCGGCCGCGATGGCGTCGGTCGCGTCCGCAGCCGCGATCCCGCCCAGGCTATCGGACGGCGCCAGGCCGCCCGCACCGAGCGAGTCAGCGGTGGCGAGCGACGAATCCGCCAGCGGCCGGGCCTCTGGCGCGAGGGGCTGCACGTCGCCGCCGTAGAAGCCGTTGGCCTCGTTCTGCGCCTTCGCGGCGTCGATGAGCGCCGTGACCTCCTCGGCGGAGCGCGTCGCCAGAGGCACCTCGGGCGTCTCGGCGCCGAGGAGAACCGTGAGGTCCTCGCGCGCGGCGCCGGCGGGAGCCGTGAGTTCGGTCGCGCCCGACGGGAGCGCGTCCAGCCCAATGAGATCGGTACCGGCGGTGGCCGCGATGGCCGAAACCTGGACGGTCACGGGCTCCAGGCCGGTCGAGGCTTCCAGGCTGCCCGCGAGCAGCGGCACGAGCCCCTGGACGCCGAAGATGGCCGCGCGGTACGCCGTGCTTCGCCAGCCGACCCACCACGCCTGATCGCCTTCGTCGAGCGCGAGCATGTAGAACCCGTCCGCCGAGATGTCGTGCGTGGCCGATGAGAACGCCAGAAGCCAGAAAAACGCCATCGTGCCCTGCACGAAGCCCGACGCGGGGATCATCAGCGCCACGCCCGCCAGCCCGCCGCCGATGAGCACCTGCATCGCAAGGATCCAGAGCCGCTTCGTCTTGATCATCTCGACGAGCGGGCTCCAGAACGGCTTGATCACCCACGGCAGGTAGAGCCAGCTCGTGAACAGCGCGATCTCCGTGTTGCTCAGCCCCAGCCGCTTGAACAGCAGGACCGAGAGCACGGCCACCACCATGTACGGCACGCCCTCAGCGAAGTACAGCGAGGGCACCCACGCCAGAGGCGGACGCCGCTTCCCGTCGACGGGTGCGGTGGGGTCGCCAGAGGCGAGGGGCGCAGCGGGAGGGGTCGAAGCGTCAGCCATGTGCAGGGGTGGAGGGGCGCGGGGATGCTACGACAGCCGACCCTCGGCGGCGCGGCGTAACTCCGCCGCACGTTGCCAAGCGGCCTCTGGCGCGAGTGGCTACGGGCTACAGCCCCGTCTCTGACGGACTGCCGGGCGCCGCGGGCCGTGTGGGGGCGCCGTCGCCAGAGGCCTCGGTCGGTCCCATGCCAGCGCGGAGCAGCGCGGCGTCGGGGACCGTGGAGGGCGCGTCGCGGCGAGCGTGGTAGGTGGGCGAGAGGATCTCGACGCCGGCCTCGGCAAAGGCGTCCTGGATGCGGCGGTGCATCTCGGAGTAGAGCCGCGCCATGCGCGTCACCTCGTGGGTGTAGGCGTTGAGTTCGTAGGCGACCGAGAAGTCACCCAGCGAGGTCTGGAGCACGAAGGGTGCCGGGTCTGAGAGGAGTCCGTCCGTGCCTCTGGCGGCACCGAGAAGGAGGTCGTGGACCTGAGGCCACGGCACGTCGTAGCCGATGGTGATCGAGGTATGGAGAATGACGCCCTCTCCCTCGCGGCTCATGCGGGAGTAGTTGACGATGTGGTTGCCCAGAACGCTCGCATTGGGAACGGCCACGTCCTCGTTCTTGGGCGTGCGGATGCGCGTGACGAGAAACGTCTTCTCCACCACGTCGCCAAACGTGTCCCCCACTTTGACGCGGTCTCCGATGCGGAAGGCGCGGGTGTAGGTGAGGACGACGCCCGCGACGACGTTCGCGATGGCCGTCGAGGAGCCCAGCGAAAAGAGGATGCCCAGAAAGACCGTCAGCCCCTGGAACACCTTGCTCTCCGCGATGGGCGTGTACGGGTAGATGAGCATGATGGACAGGATCACCAGCAGGAACTTGGCAATCTTGCGTGTCGGCTCGGCCAACTCGTCGTGGAAGCCCGTCACGTGCGCCTCGCCGCTCTCCACCTGCCGGAACAGGTAGTCCGAGACGCCGATCACCCACCGCATGACCACGACGATGACCGCGATGGCGAGCACGTTCGGCGCGCCTTCGATGATGAGCGCGCCGAGCTGCCGGAGCGGCGAGAGCGCGTACTGCAGGAGTTGCTCGCTCCACTCCTGTGTCCACGGAAAGAGCCCGAAAACCGTCGTGAGCAGGAAGTAGAGCAGCACCAGCAGCACGCTCAGCCGCGCCACCTTGGCCACGGAGCGCCCGAACTGCGAGACCTGGTTGCGCCCGATCACCTCGACGGAGCCGATCCGGATGGGCCGCACGAGGTAGCCTCTTGCGACCGCCGTGCGCCGGTCCAGCCACGCGTAGACGTAGCCCAGCCCCCGCAAGAGGAGCAGGAACACCGCCAGAAGCCCCAGCGAGATCAGCGCGCTCCGGACGAACCCGCGGACGGTCGCCTGCTCGCGGTATTGCACCACGGCGCGCTCGATCTCCTCGGCGTAGGCCGCCGCCACCTCCTGGCGCGTCATGCCGCGCCCCGCCGCGTCCTCGTCCGTAACCGACATCAGGATGAGCTCCCCGATCTCGATAACCGTCAGCTCGTTTCCGTCCACGACGCGCATCGTCGTCGGGTCGAGGTCCCGGTTGCGCGCGAAGGACTCCAGCCGCAGCGAGAGCCGTTCGGCGCGGGCCTCTGGCGTGAAGTCCCCCAGCGAGCCCCAGATGCGAAACAGCTCGCTCCCGAACAACGTGACCGGAACGCTCTCCGCCACGATCGACGACGAGAGAACGGTTGTCGTATCGCCTAACGAGGCGACGGCGGCGGAGTCGAGGTCCGTGCGGGCCGAGTCCGAGAGGACGAGGACGAGCGTATCGCCCTGCACGAACCGGGCGCCCGCGAGCGTGTCCGCAATCACCGTGCTGTCGGCACTCGCGAGCGAGTCCGCGGCCTGGCCTCTGGCGCCAGAGGCGGCGAGCAGGAGGGCCAGGAGCAGACCGAACCGCGGGAAACCGCGTGCGAGCACGGACGAGAGGCAGAGCGGCATGGACGCGGCGCCGGAAGACAGAGGAGCAATATCCGGCCCCGCGCAGATCGGCGGCGGCCTGGAGCGCCAGAGGCTTACAGGCTGAGCGTGCGCGCCTCGCCCTCGTTTCCAGCGCGGTCTACGGCGGAGACGACGACCGTTTCAGGCATCGCGCCCGAGGCGTCCGCGCGCAGCGTGTGCGTCAGGCGCCAGCCGGGCAGCAGGACCGTTGTCCAGTCGGCGCCGCGCTTTTCGTGGATCACCCAGCGGCGGACGGGCTCGCCCGCGGCGGTCATCCGCAGCCACTGCGCGCCGTTCGAGGACTCCACGCGAACGCCCGGCACCTCTGGCGCCTCGTCATCGAGCCACGGCGAGGCGGGGACGAGAGCGGGCTCGGCCCAGGGGCCTCTGGCGAGGCGGTCGCCGAGGTCGCCGTGCTCGGGCATGAGCGCCTTCATGGAGAAGTGGATGGTGCCATCGGCGACGCGGTTGGACTCCACGAGATCGATCTGATCGAGGATCTCCTTGGCCTTCCACGTGCCCACGCCCGGGAGTAAGCGGCTGTCGTAGAGGCCCGGCCACAGGTGACGGTCGGCGGTGTTCTGCTCCGCCCACCAGCCGAGCAGCGCGGGGAAGCTCTGGCCGCGGCTGTCGATGCTCCAGTAGAGCTGCGGCGCGAGGTAGTCCAGCCAGCCTTCCTGCTGCCACTTCCGCGCGTCGGCGTAGATCTCGGCGTACTGGTCGAAGCCGGTCACGCTCGCGGGGTTGCCGGGCCGCCAGATGCCGAACGGGCTGATGCCCACCTTGACGTGACGCTTGGCGGCCTTGACCTCGCGGTATAGCCGGTCCACGAAGGTGTCCACGTTGTTGCGGCGCCAGTCGTCGCGGGAGCGCGTCTCGCCAGAGGCCTGGGCGCGGGCGTAGGACTCGGCGTCGGGGAACTGCACGCGGCGGCCGTCCGCGTTCTCGGGGTACGGGTAGAAGTAGTCGTCCAGGTGCACGCCGTCGATGTCGTAGCGGTTGACGACGTCGAGGATGACGGCCAGCGAATGGTCGGTCGCCTCCGGCTCGCCGGGGTCGATCCACTGGTAGCGGCCGTAGGAGCGCACCAGGTCAGGCCTCTGGCGCGAGATGTGGGTCGGGTGCTGCGGGCGGTTCTGCGTCGGGTGGCTCGCGCGATAGGGGTTGAACCACGCGTGGAGCTCCATCCCGCGCTGGTGCGCGAGGTCGATGGCGGTCTGCAGCGGGTCCCACATCGGCGAGGGCGCGCGGCCCTGCTCGCCGGTGAGGTACTCGCTCCACGGCTCCAGGTCGGAGGGGTAGAGCGCGTCCGCCATCGGGCGCACCTGGAAGATGATGGCGTTCATGCCGATGGCCTGCGCGCGGTCCATGATGGCGCGGAGCTCGCGCTTCTGCTCCATCACCGGCAGGTCGCGCCGCGAGGGCCAGTCGATGTTGTCGACAGTGGCGATCCACGCCGCGCGGAAGTCGCGCGCCACCTCGGGCACGTCTGCGGGAGCGGGCGTCCCGGCCTCTGGCGCCAGAGGCTGAGCCCCGGCGGAAGCGCCGAGCGTAAACAGGAGGGCGAGAAAGGAGAGGCGGAACGTCATGTCGGTGTAGAAGCGGACCGGAGGCTACGGACGCGAACGCCCCACGCGCTAGGCTCGGTGTGGCGAATCGGAAGGAACCGGACCGCGAGCAGGCCTCGCCACGCGCCTCGCCGATGTTGACGCGGACCCGCAGCGCCAGAGGCGGGTTTGCACCGCGCCCTTCTCCCCCGCCATGTCTGTTCCCACCGAAGTCACGCCGCTCGGCGTCGGCGGCGCCATCCCCGCTCGCGGGCGCCACCTCTCGGGCCTCACGCTCCGCCGCGAAGGCCGCATGGTGCTCTTCGACTGCGGCGAGGGCACCCAGCTCCAACTGCTCCGCGCCGGGCTCCTCGGCGACCGGCTAGAGGCCGTGTTCGTCACGCACCTCCACGGCGATCACCTCTTCGGCCTTCCCGGCCTCATCAGCACGCTCGGATTGCAGGACCGAGAGAAGCCTCTGGCGATCGTCGGCCCCGAGGGCATCCGGGACTTTCTGGGCGCCGTGCCCGGCATCACCTTTGGTGAAGGCCCGTACCGGCTGGACATCACCGAACTGCCCGAGGATACCCAGCACGAGGTCGTCTACCAGACCGACGCGTTCCGCGTGGAGGCGCGGCCTCTGGCGCACCGCGTGCCCTGCTTCGGCTACCGCTACGAGGAGACCGCCCGCGCCGGCCGCTTCGACGCCGATGCCGCCCGAGCCGCTGGCGTCACGCCCGGCCCCGATTTCAAGACCCTCGCCAGAGGCGGGACCGTCCTCGTAGACGGCCGCGAGGTCACGCCAGAGGCCATCGTCGGCCCCGAGCGGCCCGGCACGGCCGTCGCCTACTGCCTGGACACGGCGCCGTGCGACGGCGGCCGCGCGCTCGCCTCTGGCGCCGGTCTCCTCATCCACGACGCCACGTTTGGTGACGGCGAGGCGGCGCGCGCGGGCGAGACCGGTCACTCCACCGCCCGCCAGGCCGCCGAGGTGGCCCGCGACGCGGGCGCCAGAGGCTTGCTCCTCACGCACTTCTCGGCGCGGTACTCGGAGACGCAGCCGCTGGTCGCGCAGGCGCGTGAGGTGTTCGAGTCCGCCGCCGCCGCCGAGGAGCTTGTTTCTGTCCGAGTCTTTCCGTTGGAGGCATAGGCCTGTAGTGTCGCGAGCGGCACACCAGATGATGTCCTTCGCCCATCCAGGGCGTACCAATGCGCTTTCCGCGCTGGCCTCTGGCGAAAACGGCGTGCGTGGGAGCGCCGACGCACGGGCGGGCGTAGCCTCTGGCGAATGGCCGAACCGAAGACCCGCCTCCCTGTCGACCGCACGCTGATCCGCAAGCTCGGCGCGGTGCTGTGGCCCTACCGCTGGTGGGTGGGGCTGGCGCTCATCCTCACGTTTGGGGCCGCGTTTCTGGGGCCGCTGCGGCCACGGCTGATCCAGGTCGCGATCGACGGATACATCACCGAGGGCGACGCGCCGGGCTTGTTCCGGATCGTGGGCTGGCTGGCGCTGATCCTGGCGGGCGAGGGTCTGTTCGCGTTTACGCGCGGCTACCTCACGCAGTGGATCGGGCAGAAAACGCTGTACGACCTGCGCGTCCGCGTTTTTCGGCACATCGAGCGCCAGAGGCTGGGCTTTTTCGACAAGACGCCCATTGGCACGCTGATCACGCGCGCCACGAGCGATGTGGAGGCGCTGGGCGACTTCCTCTCGAACGCGCTCGTGACGGTGTTGGGCGATCTCGCGCGGCTCGTGTTCATCATGGCGTTCATGTTGTCGCTGAACGTCGAGTTGGGCCTCGTCGCGCTGCTCTCGCTGCCGGTGATGATCTTTGCGACGGAGTTCTTTCGGCGCAAAATGCGCGTGGCGTTCCGCGAAACGCGCAAACAGGTGGCGCGTCTCAACGCGTTCGTACAAGAGCACGTGAGCGGCATGAGCGTGGTCCAGATCTTCGGCCGCGAGCCTGAAGAGCAGCGCCGTTTCGAGGCCATCAACGCCGACCACCGCGACGCGCACATCAAGACGATCTGGTGGTTCGCGCTGTTTTACCCCGTCGTAGACCTCATCGCGAGCGCGGCGCTGGGACTCGTGCTGTGGTACGGCGGAACGGAGGCCATGCGCGAGGCGCTGACCGTCGGCACGTTGATCGCGTTTATCCAGTACGTGCGGATGTTCTTCGAGCCCGTCCGCAACCTATCGGACCAGCTCACCACGCTCCAAAGCGCCCTCGCGGCGTCCGAGCGCATTTTCGGACTGCTGGACGACGACCAGTCCGTCGAGGAGTCCGAGACGCCCACACACCTCCCCGGCGGCCGCGCCAGGGGCCGCATCACATTCGAGGACGTGTGGTTCGCGTATGAACGCCTTCCGGCTGAGGAGGGCGAGAGTAAAGAGGGAGCCGATGCCTCCCTCAACGGAGCCTCTGGCGCCAGAGGCGTCGCCACCCAATCCCCAGATTGGAACTGGGTGCTCAAGGGCGTCTCCTTCGACGCCGAGCCCGGCTCCACGCTCGCACTCGTCGGGCACACCGGCTCGGGCAAGACGACAGTCCTCTCGCTCCTCTTGCGGTTCTACGAGCCGCAGCGTGGCCGCATCCTCGTGGACGGCATCGACGTGCGCGAACTGCCTCTGGCGGAGTTGCGGCGGCAGGTCGGCCTCGTGCTCCAAGACGTGTTCCTCTTCTCCGGCACGATCGCGGAGAACATCACGCTTGGCGACCCCGACGTGCCACGACAGAGGCTCCGCGAGGCGGCGGCGGCTGTCGGCGCGGACCACTTTATCGAGCGGCTGCCTCTGGCGTACGACCAGGAAGTCGGCGAGCGTGGCGCGAGCCTCTCGCTGGGGCAACGGCAGCTTCTCGCGTTCGTGCGCTCGCTCGTGTACAATCCCGCCGTGCTCGTGCTGGACGAGGCGACATCAAGCGTGGACACGGAGACCGAAGAGGCCGTGCAGAGCGCGCTGGACACGCTCATGGACGGCCGCACCGCCGTCGCCGTCGCGCACCGGCTCTCCACCGTGCAGCACGCCGATCAGATCCTCGTGCTCCATCGCGGCGAGGTCCGCGAGCGCGGCACGCACCAGACGCTTCTGGCGCAAGGCGGGCTCTACCGGCGGCTCTACGAGTTGCAGTACGCCGAGCAGGAGGCGGCGTAGAAAGCGGCGGGTTACCGGCGAACACGGGCCTCTGGCGCCAGAGGCCCGCCCTTCTACCAGCGATTGCTGCTCCCTAGTGGCCTGCTTTACGCCTCGACGACCTCGCCAGAGGCGGAGCCCTCGGCGGGCGCAGCGTGGTACTCCGTCTCGGTCTGCGTGTCCTCGATCACGTCCTGCTCGGCGAGCCACCTCTCCGCGTCGATCGCGGCCATACAGCCGGTTCCGGCGGCCGTGACGGCCTGGCGGTACACGTGGTCCTGGGCGTCGCCGCACACGAACACGCCGGGGACCTCGGTGTAGGTGGAGTCTGGCTTGGTCTGGATGTAGCCCGCCTCGTCCATTTCCAGCATGCCCTTGAACAGGTCCGTGTTGGGCTTATGGCCGATCGCGACGAAGAAGCCCGTCACGGGGAGCTCGCGCGTCTCGCCAGAGGCGGTGTCCTGGAGCACAGCGCCCGTTACGGCGTTCTCGCCCAGAATGTCGATCACGACGGTGTTCCAGTGGACCGTCACCTTCGGGTTGTTCAGCACGCGGTCCTGCATGATCTGGCTCGCGCGGAACTCGTCGCGGCGGTGGATCACGTGGACCTCGCTCGCGAAGCGCGTCAGGAAAAGCGCCTCCTCCATCGCCGTGTCTCCACCGCCGACGATGGCGATGGCCTCGTTGCGGAAGAACGCGCCGTCGCACGTCGCGCAGGCACTCACGCCGCGGCCGAGCAGGCGCTTCTCGTTTTCTAGCCCGAGGTACTTCGCGCTCGCACCTGTCGCCACGATGATCGCATCCGCCAGAAGCGGCGTCTCCTCATCGACCACCAAGCGGTGCGGGACGAGCGCGGCCTCTCCGTCGCCAGAGGCGGCGTCCGAGCGAGCGTCGGAGAGCTGATCTGCCCCGCCGCGCGCCTCTGGCGCGAGGTCGACGTGCGTCACGGACCCATAGCGGAGCTCGGCGCCAAAGCGCGTGGCCTGCTTCTCGAAGTCCTGCATCATCTCTGGGCCCATGATGCCGTCCGGGTAGCCAGGGAAGTTCTCCACGTCGGTCGTCGTGGTGAGCTGCCCGCCCGGCTCCAGGCCCTGGAGCACGAGCGGCGCGAGGTTGGCGCGAGCGGCGTACAGCGCAGCCGTGAGGCCCGCCGGCCCACTGCCGAGGATGACGACGGCGTGGCGCTCGGCGGCACTCCAGTCGAGGCCTTCAGGGAACGGGGTGGATACGGGTGCTGCAGACATGTCAGATCGGAAAACGGGGGGCTCAGAATACGCGCGAGGGCGCCGGGTGACGGCGCCCTCGCGGAGACTCGGGGTCTAGAGTGCGGCCTCTGGCGCCAGAGGCGCTGGGCCGCAACGCCGGCGGCTAGGCTGCCTGGCCAACGAGGCTGTCGAGCTTGTCGGCGAGGGTCTTCTTCGGCACGACGCCAACCATCTGGTCGACGGGCTTGCCGTCCTTGAAGAACAGCAGGCTCGGGATGGAGCGGATGCTGAACTGCTGGGCCACGAGCGGGTTGTTGTCGACGTCCAGCTTGACCACCTTGGCGCGGCCGTCATACTCGGTCGCGAGCTCTTCGATGGTCGGCGCGATGGTCCGGCACGGGCCGCACCACGTCGCCCAGAAGTCCACGAGGACGGGCTGGTCGCTATTGAGAACGTCGGATTCGAAGGTGGCGTCGGTGACTGCGTGGGCCATGGTCTGGGGTAGTCAGTGGTACAAGTGGGCGTAAGACGACGGGGAGGCGCTCCTGAGTTCCGAGGAGGCGGTGAAGCTACCGCGCAGCACCTAGCGCGGCCCACCCACACGCTTGGCCGCGGGGCACTTATGACCGGGAGCAGAAGCGCCGATACCTCCCCGCGACGATGAACGCTCTCCCCTCCTCACCCGCCCGCGTCTCTCCGATGCGTCGTTCCATCAGCGCCTTGCTGGGGCTCTTGTTCGCGTGGCCTGCCCTCGCGCAAGAGGCCCCCGCCCCCTCCGGCTCCCCCTGGGACGCGCCCGCGCTGTCCATGGAGGAGGCCCTCACCGACGCGGACGACAACGGCATCCCGGACAAGCTGGGGACCGAGATGGTCGTGTCTGGCCGCGTGTCCGCAGGGACCGGCCTGATCCGCTCCGACCGGACGGAGATCTACTTCCAGAGCAGCAGCGGCGGTATGAGGCTCATCCTCCCACCCGACGCGCCACAGGTGCTCACCGGTGACAGCCTCTCGGCCTCTGGCGTGCTCACCTTCGAGGCCGGGATGGCGCAGATGATCGCCCCCGCGTTCCGCGTCGCCAACGTTCCGGGAATGGAGCCGGAGCACGTGGACCTCGGCGAACTCAGCGAGCCGCTCAAGGCCTACGAGGGGCGGCTCGTCGAGATCGAAGGCGACGTGGTGCAGGTCGAGACCGTCGAGAACGGCCAGATGCTGGCGCTCCTGAGCGGCAAGACGCTGGTGCAGGTCTTCGCCTACGAGCGCCGCTCCGGAGAGCCCATCGACCTGACCCGGTTTGAAGTCGGCCAGAAAGTCCGCGTGCGTGGCATCGCGTCCCAGTTCGACAGCCAGCCCCCGTACTCCGGCGGCTACGTCCTCCACCCGCGCGCCTCTGGCGACATCCGTACCGCCGGCATCCCGCCGTCCGTCCTGATCTGGGGCATCGCCGGCACGCTCGGGCTTCTGGCGCTCGCGCTCGTGGGCATGCACTTTATGCGCCGCGAAGTGCGCCGCCGCGCCACGCTCCTGCGCGAGTCCGAAACGCGCTACGCCTACCTCTTCGACGCCGCTGGCGACGTCGTTCTCGTGTTCGAGATGGACGAGAGCAGCGAGGTCGTCGAGGCCAACAAGGCCGCGCAGATGGCCTTCGGCCTGGACGAAGAGGGCCGCAAGGGGCCCCGCTCTATCGGCCTGCTGGACATCGCCGCCGACCAGGACTCCACCGCGCGTCACATCTCCAGCGCCCGCCGCCTGGGCCACGCCCTGGACGTGATGGAGCTCGTCACGCTGACGGGCCCGATGCCCTACGAAGTCAGCACGCGGCGCCTCGCGCTTCCCACCGGAGACCTCTTCGTCTCCGTTGCGCGCGACGTGGCCGCACGCCGCGCCTACGAGCTTGGCCTGCTGGAAGCGATGCAGGAGGCAGAGAACGCCCGCGAGGAGGCCGAACAGGCCGCGAGCCTCAAGAGCGCCATTCTGGCCAACATGAGCCACGAGATCCGGACGCCGCTGACCGCCATCATCGGCTTTGCCGACGTGCTGGCAGAGGAAGTGCCGCCCGAGCTCCGCGAGCACGCCGAAACGATCCAGGCCGGCGGCGCCCGCCTGCTCGAAACGCTGAACTCCGTGCTCGACCTCGCGCGGCTCGACTCGGAAAACCACGAGCTCAACCCCGAGCCGCTCGACGCCGTTGCGGCCGTGCGGCAGTCCGCGGGACTCCTGGCGCCTCTGGCGCACCAGAAGGGCCTCGCGCTCCACCTCGAAGCCGACACGCCGAGCGTGCACATCCGGCAGTCCGCCAGCGGCCTGGACCGGATCGTGACCAACCTCGTCGGAAACGCCATCAAGTTCACTGAAAAGGGAGAGGTCCGCGTCTCGGTCCACTCGGCCGACACGTACTTCGCCATCCGCGTGCGCGACACGGGCGTCGGCATCGAGGACTCGTTCCTCGAAGACCTCTTCGAGCCCTTTAAGCAGGAGTCGCAAGGCCACGCGCGGAGCCACGAGGGCACCGGCCTGGGCCTCGCCATCACCAAGCGGTTGGCCGAGCGCATGGGCGGGGAAATCCGCGTCTGGAGCCGCAAAAGCCAGGGCAGCCTTTTCGAGGTCTCGATCCCGCGTCTGGCCCCCGGCGTCAACGGCAACACGATCGCGCAGGCCGACCCGTACGCGCCAGAGGCCTCTGGCGACGGCATGCCCGCCGCCTGGCCCACACAACCGGTGTAACCATGCGTCTGGCCTTTTGCCTCGCGCTGCTCCTCGGTGCGTTCCTGCCTACGGCCGCGCACGCGCAGACGGTCGTCCCGCAAGAGGCGCTCCCGGGCATCCTCGTGGATGCGGACGGGGACCGCGCGCCGGACCGCATCGGCGAGACCGTGCGCATCGCGGGCCGCGCCGTGCTGGACGCCGGCGCGCTGGGCGACCCGGGCACGACCGCGCTCGCCTCTGGCGGCCGCGGCATCTGGATCCGCTCCGCTACCGCCGGCTCTGTCAAGGCCGGCGACAGCCTGCACGTGGAGGGCACCCTGGGCATCAACCACGGTATCGCCACGCTCGACCGTGCGGCGGTAGAGATCGTGGAGGCCTCACGGGCGCACCCGCGGATCAACCCCGTGATCACCGGCGACCTCGAAGCGTACGAGAGCCGCCTTGTCCGCGTGGAAGGCAACGTCACGAGCGTCAGCACGACGGCCAACGGCGGGCAGGCGATGATGCTCACGCTGACGGACAACACCCTGGTCACGGTGTTCGCCTACGGCAGCCACCCGGAAGGCCTGGACTTCGACGCGTACGACGTCGGGGACCGGCTGATCGTGACGGGCTTGGCGGGGCAGTACGACAACGCGCCACCCTACAACGACGCGTACCAGATCTACCCTCGCACGGTGGAGGACATCGCCAGAGGCGACGCGACCTCGCGGATGTACCAGTGGCTGGCCGCTGGCGCCATCCTGCTCCTCCTCGGCGCGATCGCCTGGGCGACCGTTCTACGCAAGGAGGTCAACAACCGCGTGGCCGACCTGCGCCGCTCGGAGTCCTACCACCGCGCCCTCGTGCGGAGCGCCTCCGACGCCGTGTTCGTGTACAACCTCGAAGGCCAGGGCTTCGAGGTGAACCCGGCCGCGCGCGCCGCCTTCGGGCTCGGCCCGTCGGACGCCATCCCCTCGCTTCTGGACGTGGTGGACCCGGACCACCGCGACCGCGCCCAAGCGCACTTGGACGCGCTTCGAGATAAGGGCTCGGACCGCTGCGACCTCGCGCTCCGCGCCAGAGGCACAGAACGCGACGCCTCTGGCGTGGCACGGATCTACGAGTTCGAGTCACACGTGCTGGACGTCGGCTCCGAGCAGCGCGTGCTCTCGCTCGCGCGGGACGTGGGGGCCCGCCGCGCCTACGAGGCCGAGTTGCTGCAGGCTCGCCGCGAGGCGGAGGAGATGGTGCGCCTCAAGAGCGCGTTCCTCGCCAGCATGAGCCACGAGATCCGCACGCCGCTGACGGCCGTGATCGGCTTCGCCGAAATCCTGCATGACGAGGTGGGCCCCGAGCAAAAGGATCTCGCCGAGATCATCGAGCAAGGCGGCCGCCGGTTGCTTCGCACGCTGAACTCCGTCCTGGACCTCGCGCGGTTGGATTCCGGCGCCGAGGACCTCACGCCTCGGCCGATGGACCTCGTGGAGCACATCCGAGAGTCCGTGCTCCTCGTTCGCTCCCTCGCCGAGCAGAAAGGGCTGAACCTGACATTCTCCAGCCCCGTCGAGAGCCTCCCCGCGATGGCCGACGCAGGCGCGCTGGATCGCATCGTGACCAACCTTGTGGGGAACGCGGTCAAGTTCACCGAGAGCGGCGAGATCCGCGTGGCGCTGGACACCTCTGGCGAGGACGCCATCCTCACCATCTCGGACTCCGGGATCGGCATCGACAAGGCGTTCCTTCCGGACCTCTTCAGCGAGTTCCGCCAGGAGTCCGAAGGCCACGGCCGCAGCCACGAGGGCACCGGCCTCGGCCTCGCCATCACCGACCGCCTCGTGACGATGATGAACGGCACGATCCAGGTCGAGAGTGAGAAGGGCGTCGGCACGACGTTCACGATCTGCCTCCCGCGCGTCCCCGCGGATTACGCCTCTGGCGACGGCGCGTTCACGCCAGAGGCGGCCCGTCTCATGGACGGCCTCCGGGTCTGAGCTAGCGGGGGCGCTCCCCTCTTTCTCAGCAAGGGCAGCGAGAGCCGCAATCACGCACGCCCCAGGCCTCGCCCTCTCGTTCGACCGAGTGCGGAGGTCCGGGGCGTACGTCACATTATTCCCAGCCTGCAGTGCCCAAGCGGTACGCCAGAGGCTCCGTGCGAGGGGAGGCCAGAGAGAAGCGACCTAGCGGTCCCACCAGATCCTACCCGTAAGGGATGACGCGGGGATGTTGCTCCCGTTGCGCGTGTACTCCGTGTCCGGGTAATCCAGGCGGCGGATGAACTCGGGGAGGTCGCTGTTCGCCGGCAGGGTGAACCCCGCGTACTGGTAGTCAAACCGGCGGGCGTCCACCCACGCTTCAGGATTGAGGAACATGATCTTGTACTTCTCGCGGACGATGTCTTCCCGGGAGAGCGCGCCGGCCCCGACGCCAACGGAGGTGTCCGAGATGTAGGCCTCCGCGTCGTCTGAGCTGACGCCCAGCTTCGCCATGTGAGAACGAATAGCCTCCAGATAGGCCTCGTAGGCACGGCCGGACTGCCCTCCACGGAGTGCGGCCTCCGCCTCGATCATCTTCAACTCCGAGTAGGTACCCAGCCACTCAATGACGAACGCGGGCTGCGCTTTCTCCACGTCGTGCAACAACCCCTGAAGCCTCTGGCGCGGCGGGACTCCTATGCCACGGCCTATCAGGCCTCTCCGCCAGCTATAGCCAAAGAGACCCGTAGACGATCTGACTCCCGTCCCGCCATCTGCGCTCAGCGAGAACGCAGATGGTAAAGCGCCTCTGGCGCCAGAGGCCTTTGCCTACGCCACGACCGGCTCGCCCATCGCGTCCGGGATCGCGTTCGTGTACGGGTGCGCGAGGTCGGAGACCGCCTCGTCCACAACGGTTGCGCCGCCAGAGGCGATCACGAGACGGTCGCCGCCCGTGGTGCCCAACCGCGTGGCTTGCGCGCCGTGCTGGGTCGCGAGCGCGGTGACCGCGTCGACGGCCTCTGGCGCGACCGCGAGCACGATGCGGCTCTGCGCCTCGCCGAAGAGGACGGCGTCTAGGCGGGCGCCAGAGGCCTCTGGCGTCTCAACGGATGCGCCGGTCTCGCCGTGGATGCAGCCCTCGGCGAGGCAGACTGCGAGGCCGCCGTCGCTCACGTCGTGCGCCGCCAGGACGTGTCCGGCGCGGATCGCGGCGAGCGTCGCAGCGTGGACCGTCTTCTCTTCCTCCAGATCGAGGTGCGGCGCGTCGCCAGAGGCGAGGCCGTGGAGGTGCATGAGGTACTCGCTGGCCTCGATGCCGCCGGTGTGCGCCCAGGAAGCGGGCGAGACGAGGAGCAGCACGGCGCCAGAGGGGAACGCGGCGGTCGTGGTGTCGGCCTCCACGTCTTCCACGAGCCCGACCATACCGATGGTGGGCGTGGGGTAGATCGCGCCGTCCGGGTTCTCGTTGTAGAAGCTCACGTTGCCGCCCGTCACGGGCGTCTCGAACGCGCGGCACGCGTCGCCCATGCCGCCGACGGCTTCGGAGAACTGCCAGTAGACCTCGGGCTTGTACGGGTTGCCGAAGTTGAGGCAGTTGGTCACCGCCAGAGGCTCGCCGCCCGCGCAGACGACGTTGCGCGCGGCCTCGGCGACGGCGATCTGTCCGCCCCGGCGCGGGTTGAGGTACACGTAGCGGCCGTTGCAGTCGGTCTTGGCCGCGAGGCCGCGCTCGCCGCCTCTGGCGCCGGTCGTGCCCTTGAGGCGGATCACGGCCGCGTCGGTCGGACCAGGGCCCGCGACGGTGTTGGTGCGGACGTGGGTGTCGTACTGCTCAAACACCCAGCGCTTGCTCGCGATCGTCGGGCTGCCCATGAGCGCCTTGAGCGCGTCGCCAGAGGCCGGCGCCTGCCCCGGACCCCGATCCGGGGGCGTCAGGTCGTCAATAGTGGCGGGGTCGAAGGCCTGGGTCGTGTCGAGGTAGGCTGGGCGCGTGCGCTCGCGATGGTAGACGGGCGCGCCGCCGCCGAGGACGAGGCTGGGCGCGGGCACGTCGGCCACGAGGTCGTCGTGCCAGAAAATGCGGACGCGGTCGCCCTCGGTGATGACGCCGATCTGGACGGCGTGCAGGTCCCACTTGTCGAAGACGGCTTCGATCTCGTGCTCGCGGCCCTTTTCCACCACGACGAGCATCCGCTCCTGGCTCTCGCTCAGCAAGATCTCGTAGGGCGTCATGCCCGTCTCGCGCTGCGGGGTCTTGTCGAGTTGGATCGTCATGCCGACGCCGCCCTTCTCGCTCATCTCGCACGAGGAGCACGTGATGCCCGCCGCACCCATGTCCTGCATGCCCACGACCGCACCGGTCTTGATGGCGTCCAGCGTGGCCTCCAGCAGGAGCTTCTCGGTGAACGGGTCACCGACCTGCACGCTCGGGCGCTTGGCCTCGCTCTCTTCGCTGATCTCCTCGCTCGCGAACGTCGCGCCGTGGATGCCGTCGCGGCCCGTCGCCGAGCCCACGATGTAGACCGGGTTGCCGACGCCAGAGGCCGTCGCGCTGACCGTCTCCCCCACCTTCACCATGCCGATGCTCATCGCGTTGACGAGCGGGTTGCCCTCGTAGGCCGGGTCGAAGACGACCTCGCCGCCGACGGTCGGCACGCCGAAGGAGTTGCCGTAGCCGCCGATCCCGCGCACGACGCCGTCCACCAAGAAGCGGACGCGGGGGTTGTCCAGGCTGCCGAAGCGCAGGCTGTTGAGGCTTGCGATCGGCCGGGCACCCATTGTAAAGATGTCGCGCTGGATGCCGCCCACGCCGGTCGCGGCGCCCTGGTAGGGCTCGACGGCGCTCGGGTGGTTGTGGCTCTCGATCTTGAACGCCACCGCCCAGCCATCGCCGATGTCGACCAGTCCGGCGTTCTCGTCGCCAGCGGCCGCGAGGAGCTTTTCGCCGTCGCGCGGGAGCGTCTTGAGCAGCGCGATGGAGTTCTTGTACGAGCAGTGCTCGCTCCACATGACCGAGTAGATGCCGAGCTCGGTCAGCGTCGGCGTGCGGCCGAGGTAGTCGAGCACCATCTGGTACTCCTCTGGCGTCAGGCCGTGATCCTTTACGACCTCTGGCGTGATCTCGGGGTCCTCGGGGCGGGGCTGCGGGACGGCGTCGGGCGTGGGCATCGGGCGTGCGGAGGGGCTCGGGAGGCGCGAGCCCCAAGCTACCGGAGCCTCTGGCGCCAGAGGCGTGAATCAGCGCAGCAACACGAGGCTCGGCGCGCGGCGCCAGAGGCCTCTGGCGGTATCGTGTGGGCGGCCGTCCTCTCTAAACCATGGTTGCCACTCGAATCGATTTTGGTGCACTCGCCCCTGCTGACCCGGAGCGAGAGCAGCAGGTTGACGCCGCTAGAGGCTACCTCGCCATGCTGTGGAAGAATGGTTCGTCTTCTCAGACCCAGATGTTTTCCGTGGAGCAGGGCCGGTTACTCGCGTACGTGGAGTTGTCTCGCGAAGAGGCTGTTGACAAGCAGTACGCCTCCGAATGGCTCCTAAACGAATTGGAGTCTGTACAAGAAGCGTTCGGAGCCGTGCCAAGCTGGAAGATCCTAGATGACGAGCCGGAGCGATTCTCAGAGGCAAATTGGGAAGGCGCAGGCGCTCTCATTCTGTTCACGACAGCGCTCGACACCGGATCGCCACTGCGCCGCGGAGACGACGGCGATAGCGTTGCAGTCTTTCGCCTACCTGTAGATCAGCAGGCACGGCAAGATCTCCAGCACTGGAGAGCCGAGTACAGCGCGATAGACGACGTCTGGCTTGGATGCGGTGACCTGGAAATACCGAGCTACAAACAGTTGGTCCAGCCTACTAGCTCTCTGATCGATGCAGGCCGAACCCTCGCCCGCACGGTTGAAGGCGAGACAACGCTCCCGACCTACGTCTACCTCATGCGGTATTGGGGGCGGCGATCTGAGGAAGAAGGCCGACTGTGCCCGTCATGCGGACAGGAGTGGTTTGTGGGAGAGTCTGACGAGACCTGGCTCGGCTCGTTTGCCTTTCGATGCGATCTATGCAGGCTGATATCTGATCTACCTAGCACAACCGAAGACGAGCGCCACGCCCGTCTCGGCGAGTAACGGCCGCCGAGGTAGCCCCCGCCAGAGGCCTCTGGCGCCTACGGCTCCCTCTCCCACCGACGGTTCATCCCGCGCCAGGGGCTGTTGGCACAAAACGTGCGCTCAGATGCGGCCTCGTTCGTGTACGTTCGGGCGCTCTTTCCCCACGAGGTCTATGCGCATTGTCACTCGTCTCCTGTTCCTGCTGCCTCTGGCGTGGGCCGCGTCGCCAGAGGCGGCGGCGCAGTTCGCGAACCCAGCGGACCCGTGCCCGGTCGGCACCGCCGAGGTGCGACTCCGCGGCGCCGAGGTGGAGGCCGCGCTGTTCACCAACGGAAACCTCTTCTTCGGCAACCAGACCACCAACGGCGACGGGTACCTCGTGCCGCTCGGACAGACCGGACCGCGCGGGTTCGCTCTTTCCCCCAATTTTGCAGCCAACCTCTGGGTCGGCGGAATCGTTGGCGGCGAGGTTCGGAGCGCGGGGTCGCGCTACACCAACTTCGAGATGCGCCCTGGACTCACAGGCCCTAATGGCGTCCCACCGACGCCAGAGGCCTGCGCCGAGGCCGACCGCATCTGGGTCGTCTCGCGGCAGGACGTGGTGGACTACCTCGCAGGCGGCGCGCCCACAGCGGACCTCGCGGAATGGCCGGTCGCCCTCGGCGCACCCGTCCTCGATGGTGACGGCATCGAGGGCAACTACGACCTAGCCTCTGGCGACCAACCCGCCATCCGCGGCGACGTCATGGCCTTCTGGGCTATGACAGACACGGTGGCGGAGCGCTTCGCCTTTTCCGGAGAGCAAGAGTTCCCTCTCGGCATTGACGTGACTGTGGAGGCCTTCGCGTTCCGCCAGAGCCTCTTCGGGCAGCACACCTTCTACCGGTTCACGCTCACCAACCGCAACGCCGTGCCCATCGACAGCGCGTACGTGGGGCTGTTCAACGATTACGATCTCGGCGACGCAGGTGACGACTTCCTCGGCACGGACGCTGACACGCAGATGCTGTTCGTGTACAACTCCCAACCCAACGACGACGCGTACGGCGTCCCCCCAGCCTTCGGGACCGTGGTCGCCAGCGGCCCGGTGGGGTTGCCGAACGGGCGCGACGACGACGGAGACGGAGAAGCCGATGAGGACGGCGAGCGGATCGGTTTGACGGCTACCTCCTTCTTCTACGGAGGCACTTCGGCCTCAACGACGGGAGATCCGGTCCGGAACCTCCAGTACTACCGATACCTCAAGGGGCTGTGGGCGGACGGCTCTCCGAAGCGCGCCAACGGCAGCGGGTACCAGCAAGCCACGCGCTTCCCGATCACGCCGTTCGCCTTCCCCGCCGATCCCGTCACGGAAAGCTACTGGAGCGAGGTCAACGTTGACGGCACCGGGACGCGGAACCCGTCAGGGGACCGCCGCGGCGTGGCCAGCACCGGCCCGTTCCGGCTCGCCCCTGGCGCCTCGGAGTCTGTCATGTTCGCCTACGCCTTCGGGCAGGGCGAGGACCGGTTCTCCTCCGTCCGCGTGCTCCGTGGGCAGGCTCGCGGCGTGCTCGCCGCCCAGGCCTCTGGCGCGTTCGAGCCCGAGCGCATCGGCGTGATCCCGCCGCCGCTCCCGCTGTCGGTGGGTCGCCCGCGCCCGAACCCGTTCTCCGGCTCCACCACCGTCGAGGTCCGCGGCGCCGCGCCAGAGGCCCGGCTCACCGTCGCGGTCTACGACGTGCTCGGCCGGCTCGTCCGCGCGCCAGAGGCCGTCGAGGGCGCCCGCGGCAGCGTCGAGGTCGGCGCGGGGCTGGCCGCTGGCGTGTACGTCGTGCGCGTGGAAGGGGCAGGGTTCGGCGAGACGTTTACCATCGTCAAAACGAGGTAGACGGGGCGCCTCTGGCGCCAGAGGCGCAGGGCCGGGCTCGCGGGGCAGATCCTCGCGGGCTTTGAATAGACGCGCACTCAGAACCGGCCTAGGTTCGTGCTCCGCACGGCCCACACGCGTGGCCGCGCTCCGCCCCCTTTCCGCACCCCGCTCCATGCTGCGTCTCCCCTTTCTCGCGCTCGCGCTAACCCTGGCCTCTGGCGCCTTCGCGCAGGGCACCTGCACCGACGGCAGCGCCAGCTTTGGCGGCACCTCCTACTCGTGCAACGGCGTGGACGTGGCGGCCGTGATCCCCGTCGGCACCACCAGCCCGTTCCGGTCGGGCGCGCTCAACGACATCTGGGGCTGGACCGACCCGCAGGACGACAAGGAGTACGCGCTCGTCGGCACCCGCAGCGGCGTCGTCTTCGTGGACGTGAGCACGCCCGCTTCTCCACGTGTGCTCGGCAAGCTCCAGACCTCGGTCCCGAACGGCTTCGCGGCCTGGCGCGATGTCAAGACGTACGGCAACTACGCCGTCGTCGTCGCCGAGGTGGGCGGGCACGGGATGCAGGTCTTCGACCTCACGCGGCTCCGCGGCCTCTCCGAGGACTCCAACCGGGACCTCGAGGAGGACGCGCTGTACGTCGGCATCGGCAACGCGCACAACATCGTCGTGGACGAGGCCAGCGGCTTCGCCTACGCTGTGGGCGCGCGCAACGTGCCAACGTGCGGCGGCACGGGCCTCCACATGATCGACATCCGCCAGCCTCTGGCGCCGACGTACGCCGGCTGCTTTGACGAGGACGGCTACACCCACGACGCGCAGTGCGTGGTCTACGACGGCCCGGACACCGACCACACGGGCAAGCAGATCTGCCTCGCGAGCAACGAGGACACGCTGACGATCGTGGACGTGACGGACAAGTCGAGCCCGATCCAGATCGCACGCGGCTTCTACCCCAACCCCAGCTACACGCACCAGGGCTGGTTCACCGAGGACAAGAAGTACTTCATCGTCAACGACGAGTTGGACAACTCCGACGGCGGCACGCGGACGTTCGTCTTCGACGTCTCCGACCTCGACAACCCGGACTTCACCTTCCGCTACGACTCGCCTCTGGCGGTGACGGACCACAACCTGTACGTGCGGGGCAACTTCGTCTACCAGAGCAACTACGAGGGCGGTCTCCGCATTCTGGACGCGGCGAGCATCGCCAGCGGCACGTTCGCCGAGGCCGGCCACTTCGACACGTACCCGCAGAGCAACAACGCGACCTTTAACGGGCAGTGGAGCAACTACCCGTACTTCGCGAGCGGGACCGTCATCGCGAGCGACATCAACAACGGGCTGTTCGTGCTCCGCCCGGAGCCCCGCTTCTTCGCCGTCGCCGAGGAGCCCGCGCCAGAGGCCGAGGCCGCCTACGCGCTCTCGCTTCCGGAGCCCAACCCGGCGTCGGAGCGCTCCACGCTCTCGCTCCGCGTGGACGCCGCGCAGCTCGTCTACGCCGCCCTCTACGACCTCACGGGTCGCCGCGTGGCGACGCTCCTGGACCGCGCCGTCGCCTCTGGCGAGACGGTGGCGTTGGAGGTGAACGGCTCGGCTCTGCCGGCGGGCGTCTACGTCGTCCGCGTGGCGGGCGAGACGTTTGAGGCCTCGGAGCGCGTCTCCATCGTGCGGTAGCTCCCGCCCGTCCTCTCTGCCCACGCGGGCCTCTGGCGCCAGAGGCCCGCGTTTGTTTTGGGGCCGTGGTGGAGCGCGCTCGCCGTTCGCAGAGTGCCATTGGCGCTCCCAATGGAACAGTCCGCGCCCTTCTCACACCTCGATCCGGCGCAGCACTTTACGTTGCTCTATCCCTCGCCTTCCCTCTGCTGATGCGTCTTGCCACTTTTATCGCTGCTCTCGCCTTGACCGCCGCCCCTGCCGCGGCACAATTCGGAGCCCCGAGCGATCCCTGCCCGGAGGGCACAGGCGAGGCCACCCTGTTAGGCACGAACGTCCAGGCGTCGCTGTTCACCAACGGCAACCTCTTCTTTGGCAACACGACGACGAACGGCGACGGCTACGTTGTACCTCTGGCGGGTTCGGGAGCCAACAACTCTCCGTTGTTCGCCGCCAACCTCTGGCTCGGCGGGCGTGTGGGCGGCGAGATCCGCACGGCGGGAGCGCGGTTCGGCAACTTCCACCTCCGCCCTGGACGGACGGGTGCTGACGGCACACCGCCTGCGCCAGAGGCCTGCGCCGAGGCGGACCGCATCGCTGTGATTTCCACGATGGAGCCGCGCGACTCTCAGACAGAGGCCGTCCGGGCGTGGCCGGCAGACCTTGGAGCACCCGTCATTGACGGGGACGGGATCCCGGGCAACTACGACGTGGACGCCGGCGACCGCCCGGCCATCCGGGGCGACGTGATGGCGTTCTGGGCCATGACCGATACCGCAACCGACCGCGCTCCAAGTGGCGACCCCTTGTCTCCAGAGTTTCCGCTGGGCGTCGATGTGACGGTCGAGGCGTTTACCCTTCGCCAGTTGCCCACGACCACGTTCTACCGGTTCACGCTCACCAACCGCAACAGCGTCGCCATCGAGGACGCCGCGCTCGGCATCTTCTTCGATTGGGACCTGGGAGACGCCAGCGACGACTACGTCGGCACCGATACGACGCTCCAGATGAGCTACGTCTACAATGCGTCTGAGACAGACACTGTGTATGGCATTCCCCCGGCCGCTGGCGCGGTCGTCCTCGAGGGGCTCGCGGGCGTAGACGACGAGCGCCAGAAGCTCACCGCATCCCCCATCATCTTTAAGTCCGGCGGCTTCGACACCTACGGCGTTCCCCTGACGCCAGCGGCCTACTACAACAGACTCCTTGGTCTCTTCGGAGACGGATCCCCGACGTACGAATATGCCTTTGGGTACGCGGGGCTGACGCCCTCGCCCATTCCCGCCGGGACTCCCACAACGCGGTTCGGCTTCACCGGTGACCCCGTTGCTGGGGAGTTCTGGAGCGAGGAGAACTGGACAGGAAGCGGCGAGAGCAGCCCCAGTGGCGATCGCCGAGACCTCGCGGCCACAGGCCCCGTTCGGCTGGAGCCCGGGGAGTCCGCGCACGCCACGTATGCCATCGTGTTCGCGCAGGGCTCGGACCGGTTGGATTCCATCACACGGCTCAGGGCGCAAGCCCAGGTCGTCGGTAGGGCGGCGAGCGCTGGCGGTTTCCCGTTGCAGGCGTTCGAGAACTTCCTTCAGGCACCTCCGCCCCCCTCCCCCGTTCTCACGCTCACACGTCCGCGCCCAAACCCATTCTCTGAGTCGGCCACGGTGCGGATGACGGGCGCCTCTGGCGCCAGAGCGTCCGTGAGCGTCTACGATGTGCTCGGCCGCCGCCTCTCGCGCGTGGACGTGGAGGGCGCGCCAGAGGCCGAGGTCGAGGTCGGCGCGGGCCTGCCCTCGGGCGTGTACATCGTGCGTGTGGAAGGGCTGGGATTCGGCGAGACGTTCACCATCGTCAAAGCGAAATAGGAGGCCTGTGATACCGGAGGCAAATGCGCGTAGGTTCGCCGGCCGATTCCTCCCGCCTCCGTGCTCCGATCTGCCGCCCTCTTCTGTGTCTTTCTCGCTACCGCCTCGGCCTCTGGCGCGCAAACGGTGGCGCCGCTCGGCGAGCGCATCGGCGCCACGCTGGAGGCGTCGGAGCGGGACTACTTCGGCCTGTTTCCGGCCCTTCGCGCACCGCTGCCGTGGGACTTCGTTGCCCAGACGGACTCCGTTTTTGTGCGCAGCGAGGGGCGCACCCTCCGCGGCATTCCTCGCGAGGACGTCGAGCGGCTGAGGCGCCTTATCGACACCTTTGAGGACTACGCCTCGATCCCGCAAAACCCGAACTGGGTAGCCAACCGGGCTTTCGTCGAGTACATCGATGCCAAAACCCCGATCCCAACCGGGGCGGCCTCTCGGATCGTCCGCGTGCAGACCGCGGAAGGGAGCTATTCCGGCTTCACGCTCTACACCACCGACTCCACGCTCGTGATGGCGCCAGAGGTGTTCCCCCGGGACGCCTCCCTGGCCGGAGCGTACACGCTGCCGCGTTCGAGCGTGCTCGCGCTAGACCGCGAGCGTTCGTACGCGTGGCAGACGTGGGGGCCGGTCCTCGGCATCGGGGTCGGGGCCGCGATTGGGGCCGCTCTGCCCCTCAGCATTGACCGGCGCGCGGCAGGCGCGTTTGGAGCGCTGGCCGGCATCACGATGGGAAGCATCACCTCCGAGCTCGCCAGCGGCGGCTTGGTAGAAGTGGATCCCACCGCCATCGACGGCCTCGCGTTGTACAACGGACCGCGCCCGCCCGAACTCCCCACGGCCTCTGGCGCCATCGCCCGCGCGACCGGGCCGCGACCGGCGCCCGTCCCCAAGCGCGAGCGCCCGCGTTCGTTCGAGTGGGTAAGCGCAGGTGTCCACGGCGCGGTCGCCACAACCGACGCGCCCCAGGCTCCTATCACCACGTTTATCGCGCGGTCGCTCACGCGGAACAACGGGTTCCGAACGCTGCTGATGGAGCAGACGCGCGAGACTCTGGACGTGCCCTACCGGCTGGACGCCAGCATCCGCCCTATCAAGTGGCTACGCGTCGGAGCGTTCGTGGGGGCCTTCACCACCGGCGGGGATGTGTCGCCTCTGTTGGAGGAAGAGCAAGTCACGCGCACGGTTGGTTCCGTCCGGCCCTACGCCGAGGGCATCCTTCCCCTGATCCGGTGGGGAAACCGGCGCGTGGAGATCTCCGGCGGCGGAGGACGGCAGAGCTACAACGTGCGTGTCACACAGCGCGCGCCAGACACCGTCGAGGTGGGCACCGAGATCGGGCAGGCATCGCCCTTTCCCCTGCTCCGCGCAGAGCAGACAGCTTTCGAGGAAGGCAGCGCATGGTTCTACAACGCCGGCGTAGAGGTGTACACATCGCGGTTCTCCTCGCTGTTCGTACGCCACACGTGGTACCCGTTGCCGACGCTGGAGCAGGAGACCTTCGAGAACATCTACCGCCCTATCCGGCCCAACCGTCCCATTCTGCGCATCGTGGACGCCCACAGCGTGGACTTTAGCTACCGCGAAGTGACGGTCGGATCGCGCTTCCACTTCTGAGCCTCTGACGCCAGAGGCCGCAGCGTGGGTACGGCCGTGCGACCGTCGCCGTCGCCAGAGGACTGCGGCAGCGGCGGCAGCCCGGCGGCGCGCTCGATGGCGGCCACGGCGCGGGGGCCGGAGCGGCGTACCCACTCACGGAACGGCTCGGGGTCGGCGTGGTGCGTGGGGAGGTACTCCACGAACGCGTCGAGGCCTCTGGCGAGCGTCGGTGCCGCCACGCCGACGCCAAGTGCGAGGGCGTCCCGGGCGTTGCAGCGCTGCTCGTAGTGCCCCGGCGTGGGGACCATGCACACCGGCTTGCCCATCCACATCGCCTCGCTGACCGACTCGAAGCCGGCGGTGCAGACGACGCCTCTGGCGCGGGCCATGTGCGCGAGAAACGCCTCGCCGTCCAACGCATGGAAAGCCAGCGCGCGGCTTTGCCGGTGCGGGCGAGCGGCGGAAAAGCAGTGGATGGGCACGGCCGGATGGCGGTCGCTCCACGCTGCGAGATCGCCCGCCATCGCGGGGTCCATGAGGTAGACCAGCAGCGAGCCATCGTCGCCAGAGGCGTCCAGGCGCATGACCTGCGGGCGGAGCAGCGGCCCGATCACCGCCGTGCCCGCCGGGGCCTCTGGCGCGTCGTAGAACGAGAGCGCGAGGCGCGCGGCGGCGGCGGTGCCCACGAACCGCGCGTACGCACGCATCGCCGCGCGCTGGAACGGCTGCCCGGGCGCGAAGGGGTACGCCGGGTGCTCGAACATGAACTGGTGTCCCACGGCCACGACGGGCGCTTCGGGCGAGCGCCAGAGGCCGTGGAACGCCGTCAGGCCGTCAAAGAACGACACCACCACGTCTGGCTCGTGCCGGTCTAGAATGGCGCTCATCGCGTCGAGGCTCGCCGAGGTCTCGCGCCACGCGCCGACGGCGTGGAGGCCGGTGGCGAGCAGACGGACGCGCCCGTTCTCTCCCGCCACGAACGTCGGCGCCGCCAGAGGCGTGACGGGCGCGCCGAGCGCCTCGCGGAACAACGCAGGCGGCCTCTGGCGCGGGCCCACGCCCACGAGCGCGCCCAGGACGCGGTGCCCGGCGCGGCGCAAGAGCGGCGCAAGCGCGAGGGCCTGCGTCATGTGGCCCCGGCCGTCGCCTTGCACGGCGAAAAGGATGCGGAGGGATCGGTTCATGCTGCCAGGACGGGTAGCGCGTTGGCGTGCCCGTCTCCACGGGCCAGGGCCGCCGCCGGTTCGCCCCACCGGATGAGTTCGAGCGTGCCGTCGTGCATCTCGGCCAGCGCCGTGCAGCTTTCCACCCAGTCACCGCAGTTGGCGTAGAGCACCTCGCCCCGGCCGCTGGCGAACGCGCGGAGCTCGGGCCGGTGGATGTGCCCGCACACGATGCCGTCCACGCCAGAGGCCATCGCGCGACGCGCCACGGCGCCCTCGAACTCCGCCATGTACTGCACGGCGTGCTTGGTGCGCCCCTTGAGGTACGCCGCGAGCGACCAGTACGGGTAGCCCAGCCTCTGGCGCACCGCCGCGACGACGGTGTTGGCCCGCAGCGCGGCTTCGTAGGCCCGCGCGCCGAGCTTGGAGAGCCACGGCGCGAAGCGGACCGCGCCGTCGAACTCGTCGCCGTGGAGCACGAGGAGCCGGCGCCCGTCGGCGGTCTCGTGGATGAGGTCCCGGCGCACCTCGATCCCGCCGAACGAGAGCCCTACGAACTGGCGTGCCGCGCCGTCGTGGTTGCCGGGGACGTAGACCATCTCGGCGCCGGCGCGGACCTTACGGAGCAGCTTCTGAATCACATCGTTGTGCGCCTGCGGCCAGTGCCAGCCTCTGGCGAGTGCCCAGCCGTCCAGGATGTCCCCGACGAGGATCCAACGGTCAGCATCGTAGTGACGGAGGAAGTCCAGGACGCGCTCGGCCTGCGCGCCTTTCATGCCTAGGTGGAGATCGGAGAGGAACAGCGTGCGAACGTGTGGCACCGGAAGCAGCAAGAAGGAGCCCAAACTTCCGCCGCGTGCATGACGAAGCGATAGCCTCAGCGTGACCAAGCCGTTACCGCTCGCCTCTGGCGCGAACGACGCGCGCGCCGTTTCGCCAGAGGCCCCGCGTTCCAGCGTTTCCACCCGCCGGCGCCAGAGGCGTGCGAGATTGCGCGCCCACACGCCCCGCCGCCCCATGCTCGACGACGCCCGCACGCTTCTCCACGCCTGGACCGAGACCGACTCCCTCCGCCGCCACGCCGAGTCCGTCTCCGCCTCGATGGGCGGCATGGCCCGCCGCATGGGCGCCGACGAGGAGCTCTGGCGCACCGCCGGGCTCCTCCACGATATGGACTACGAGCGGCACCCGACGCCAGAGGAGCACCCGTATATCGGCGTGAAAGAGCTGGAGCGGTTGGGCTACCCGGAGGAGATGCGGACGGCCATCCTGGGCCACGCGGACTACACCGGCGTCGCCCGCGAGACCGACATGGCGAAGGCGCTCTTCGCCGTCGACGAGCTCTCGGGCTTTGTCGTTGCCGTGGCGTTTGTGCGGCCCGACCGGCTGGACGGAATGACGCCGCGCTCGGTCAAAAAGAAGCTCAAAGACAAGCGATTCGCCGCAGCCGTGAGCCGCGAGGACATCCGCCAGGGCGCCGAGGAGGTCGGCATGGAGCTGGACGAGGTGATCGCCCTCGTCATCGATTCACTCCAGCGTGAAGCCGATTCGCTCGATCTCGCGTAGGAGCCCCCACCCCGCCCCCCGCCCGCCTCGTGTCCGACCGCCCCTCCGATCGCTCCTCCGGCCGCCCACCTGCCTCTGGCGGCGACCGCCGCGCGCGCGTCACGCCCGTCCCCGGCATCTTCGGGCCCGACGAGGCCGAGCCCGCCGAGGTCCCCGCAGACGCCCTCCGCGACGCCGCGCCCCGCGCTTCGGCATGGCTGGACGAGGACGAGGCCTCTGGCGACCCCGCGCAACCCAGCGGGCCTCCGCCGACAGGCGCCACCGCTCCCCGCGCGACGCCCCCGCCAGAGGCCCAGCGCCCACCGGAGGCCTCGCGCACCCCGCAGCCGCCTCCCCCGTCCCCGCCTCTGGCGCCAGAGGCCGCCGGGCCGTTCGAGGCGACGATCGTGTCTGAGACCATCCGGCCGACCGAGAGCGAGTTGGTGGAGCAGGCCAAGGAAGCCACGCGGGACCGCGCGCGCGAAGTCGGCAGCCTTCTGGTCACGTACGGCAAGGCGCACCTGCCGGAGCGGAAGCCGCCGGTCCACGCGCCGCCTTCCGGGCCGCCCAAACTGGCCGGACGCCTCGGGCAGATCATCCCGGTCCTGCAGGTCATCCCCGTCCTGCTGCTGATCGTGTTCGTCCTCTCGTTCTGGTGGGACTTCCAGGACATGAGCATGATCGTGCCGGTGTTCGGCTGGTCGGTCCCGCTCGACGGCCTCTTGCGCGTGCTTTCCGTCAGCGGCCTGATCGGCTTCCTGACCAACTGGGTGGCGATCACCATGCTGTTCCAGCCGCGCGAGAAGCGGGCCATCATCCCGCAGGGGCTGATCCCGGCCCAGCGCGAGCGCGTGATCTATCGGCTGAGCGAGGCCATCTCGAAGGAGCTCATCAACGCCGACATCATCAAGCAGAAAATCCAGGAGAGCGGCGCGATCGGGCGCTACCGCGACATGGCGCTTGGCGTCGTGCGCGGCGTGGTGGAGGACCCCGGCTTCCGCACGGACCTCCGCAGCCTCGCCAGCGGCTACGTGGGCGATGTGCTCCAGCGGCCGGATCTGAGACGCGAACTCACGCGCCTCGCTGCGCAGAAGATGGAAGAGTCCGCCGGGCAAGGTCTCGGCGGCGCCGTGCTCAAGATCTACCGCTCCGTCGCCGAGGACGATTTCCAGCGCCGCATCGACAAGGCGCTGGACGAGATCCCGGGCGCCGTCGAACCCCTCCTGGACCGCATCGACGTGGCGCTGGACGCCATTCCGCCGAAGATCGAGGCCCGCTCGGAGGACATCGAGGCGTTCGCCACGCAGGCCGTTCTCGGCTTCGTCGAAAGCCTGGACATCCGCTCGATGATCGTCGAGAAGGCCCGCGGCTTCGACGAGGGGCAACTCGAGGGCCTGCTCAAGAGCACCTCCAACGAGCAACTCAACTACATCAAGTACCTCGGCGCGATCCTGGGCGTGCTGGGCGGGCTCGTGATCTGGCAGCCCATCGGATCGCTCGTGGCGTTCTTCTCCATCGGCCTCACGCTCTGGGCGGTGGATGAAGCCCTCGTCCGCGCTCGGCGCGCCCGCGCGCCAGAGGCCAGCTAGACGTGGCCGGGGCCTCTGGCGCCAGAGGCCCGGACCGTCGGCTCAGCCGTTCGAGGCCTCGAAGTCCCGCATAAAGCCGACGAGCGCGTCCACGGCCTCTGGCGAGACGGCGTTGTACAGCGACGCGCGCACACCGCCCACCGTCCGGTAGCCCTTGAGCGCCAAGAGGCCGTGCGCCTTGGACTCCGAGACGAACGTGGCCTCCAAGTCCTCGCTCGGCAGGCGGAACGTGACGTTCATGAGTGAGCGGCTATCCTCGCGCGCCGTGCCGCGGTAGAAGTCCGAGGCGTCGATGGCCCCGTAGAGCGTGGCGGCCTTGGCGGCGTTCCGCGCCTTCATGCCTTCCAGCCCGCCGTTTGCCGTGATCCAGTCCATGACCTTGTCCACGATGTAGATCGCGAACACGGGCGGGGTGTGGAACAGCTTGGCAGCGTGCGTGCCGTAGTCGAGAAGCGTCGGCAGGCCCTCCATACGGGTTTGCAAGAACTCGTCGGTCACCAACACGGCCGTCACGCCAGCGGGCCCGATGTTCTTCTGCGCGCCCGCGTAGATCAGCCCATAGCGGCTCGTGTCGATGGGCCGCCCGAGAAAGTCCGAGGACGCGTCGCACACGAGCGGGCAGTCCGCCAGAGGCTCGGCGCCGAACTCGGTCCCGAAGATGGTGTTGTTGGACGTGAAGTGGAGGTAGGCGGCCTCTGGCGAGCGCGAGGTCTCGGCCTCGCTCGGGATAAACGTGTAGTCCGCGCCCGCGCTGCTGGCGGCGACGTGGACGGTCGCGCCGCGATCTCGGGCGACGATCTGCGCCTCCTTGACGGCCTTCGCGCTCCAGTTGCCGGTGTCGATGTAGTCCGCGGTCTGGCCGGGCTTGAGGAAGTTGAGCGGCACCTGGTGGAACTGCATGCTCGCGCCGCTCTGGAGGAACAGCACGTGCCATCCGTCGCCGATGCCGAGGAGCGACTTCATCTTGGCTTTCGCGCCCTCGTGCACGTCGGTGTACTGCGGGGAGCGGTGGCTGATCTCCATCACGCTCGCGCCCGCATCGCGGAAGCTCAGCAGTTCGTCACGGACCTCTTCGAGGACTTCGGTGGGGAGCGCGCCGGGGCCGGCGGAGAAGTTGTGGCCGCGCGCGATGGCGGCTTGGGCGCTAGGCATGAGCAGACGGGAGAAGGGGAATGGAACAGAAAAGGAGCGCGTGCGCCGATGGGGGCCGCGGTCGCCAGAGGCCTCTGGCGCTACTCGCAGGCCTGGCGGCGGGTGTCGACAAGGCTGACGATCTGCCAGCGGCCGTCCAGGCGCGCGAGCTGCATGGAGTTGACGCCGCAGTGCGAGAAGGTGTCCCCGACGTAGAAGCGGTAGGCCATCCACGCCGTCGCGAGGCCCGCGTCCACGCGCACGTCGATCTCGCCGATGCGCTCGTCCCACGCCTCGTCGTGCGGCGTGCCGACGGCCTGCAGGAAGCGTTCGGCGTCGCCGCCGACCAGCCGGTAGCCCTCGCCGTCTTGCGCGACGGTGTTGAGGCGCATGTCGGGGTGGAACGTGGAGCGCACCATCGTGGAATCGCCGGCGCGCATGCCGTCGAACAGCGTCGCGATGGTGGCCTTGACCTGCGCCACGGGGTCCGACGTCGCAGGATCGGGCGTGGCGCCAGAGGCCTCTGGCGTCTGCGCCGACGACGCGCAGCCGGTGAGGAGGACGAAGGCGAGAAGGGCGAATGCGCGCATAGCAGGTCGGAATGGCGCCAGGGGCGAACCCGTGGCCGCTGGCGGGATGGAACGCCTGAATATCGCGCGCCCGCGCGAACGTCGCGCCAGAGGCCCGCTAGGAGGCGTCGCGCTCGGCCTCGTCGAGCCGCTCGGCGGCCTCGGCGTCGTGCGACGCCGGGGCGACCTCAGGCGCCTCGCGCGGCTTGGCAGGAACGCTCGCGGCTCGCGCGGCGAGTTCCTCGGAGACGAACCGCTGCATCCGCTCCAGAGCGCGGTGCGCGAACTGGAGCTGCAGCCGCCGCCCAAAGAGCTTGAAGCCGATGCGGTAAAATGGGTTGCGGATCGTCTCCGGCTTGCTCACCGCCCGGATGCGGAAGGCGACCTCGCCCGAGTCCGTCCACTTCCACACCTCGAACCAGATCTGCCCTTTCTCGAAGTGCCCTTCCAGCGTGGTGTAGCTGTAGCCCCAGACCTGCGCCGAGCCGCGGTCGGTCTCGCGCGTTTCGTCCACGACCTCGGCCACGCGGACGGGCAGCCAGAACCGGAACGCGAGAAACCGCGCGCGGAGCAGCATGGGCCGGCCTTCCAGATCGCCGTCGGGCTCGAAGACGCCGGTGATGAGCTTGGGGTCGGGGAACTCGTAGGCGCGCACGATGCGGCAGGCGACGGCCCAAGAGGCGCGCGGCGCCTCTGGCGCCAGAGGCGGGCCGGGCGGCTCGGCGGGGAGGTCCACCTCGTGACGGTCCACGTGCCACCCGTTGGACTCGGCGTGCTCCTCGCGGAGGTCGTCGGGGTCGAAGTTGAGCGCCATCTCGGGGATGGCCTCCAGCCTCTGGCGGTACCGAGTCCAGTCGAGACCGCTCACGCCTCCTCGCGCTCCGTCCGCACCTCGATCTCGCCCACGATCTCGCCGCCGCACTCGTCGGCGACGCGGGCGCAGAAGTAGGTCCACATCGCCTGTTGCATGCTTTTTGCCGTTCCCAGCCCGTCGTAGACGAGGTGGACCCACATGTCCCGGCTGCGCGCCCAGGACTCGATGGTGAACACGAGGTCGGCGCCAGAGGCGGCGTTTGGACCAGCGTCAGCGCCGTCGTCGGGGGCCGTCTCGCCAGAGGCCTCTGGCGCGGTCTCGGCGCGGAACTCGATCTGCCCAGCCTCCATGTGCCCCTCCAGGGTTGCGAGGCGGAAGCGCGTCGGCTCGGCCTCCACCACGCGGACGGGTCCGTTCCACGGCGCGTTGATGTGCACCATGAACTCGTCGCCCGCCGCCAAGACGGTTTTCGCGCCCTTGGTCTTCTCGAACCGCGCGACCTCCGGCGCCACGTACGGCGAGAGGTCCTGCCCGATACGCTTCATCAGCGCCTCTGGCGTGTGCTCGGCGCCCGCGATGCGGACGCGGTAGGTGCGGTGAAAGCGCGGCCCCTCGCCGTCCTCGGCGTGCTGGATTTCCGGCCCTTCGGCCTCTGGCGGCGCGTCTACCGTCGGGACATCTGTCTCCTCGGAATCGACGGAGTAGCCCCAGCGTTTGTACAGCCACAGGCCGAGAGCGGCGCCCGCGGCGAGTGCGGTCGGCGTGAGAACAACGGTGGCGAGGCTGGGGCGGCGGATGGACATGCGCGGTGTACGCCGCCAGCGGCCGTTCCGCTCCCCGGGCACGAACCCGACGCGCTGATTTGTTTGGCGCCTCTCCCTCCGCCCCTGCCATGCGCCGACTGGCTCTCGCGCTCGCCCTTTTACTGGCCTCTGGCGCGCTCGCCTTCGGCGCATCTCTTGCGCCGCCGCGCACGCCAGAGGCGCGCTGGACGACGCCCGGCGGCGAGCCTGTGGAGGCAGTGGCCGGCTACCGCGTGGTGGACTACCGCGATGCAGGCGAAGGTGGCGGAGACTGGGCGCTTGTCGGACAGGGCCGCGCGGGCGGCAACGGCACGCGGCACCTGTTCATGGTGGAGGGGCCTCTGGCGGCTCGCGTCGCGCTCAGCGTCCCCTCCGAGGCCGTCGCGTTCATGATGGACGGGGACAGCAACGAGGGCTTCGCGACGTTCCTCATAGACGGCCAGGAGGTCGGCACGTGGGACATGTACAACCGCTCCATGCAGACGCTCGTCGTGACCGATCTCCCCATGCGGCCACACACGCTGGAGGTGCGCATGACCGGGCGCAAGAGGCCCACCTCGCGAGGCGTCCACGTGTCGCTGTACGGCGGCTCGGCGCTTGTCCGCGAGGTGATCGCGGCGCGCTGATGCTCTCTATTGCCCCGCCCGAGGCGCAGGCGCCCCCCGAGGTCCACACTGGGCGAGGGCGACCACTCCTCACCACCGCGAACCCGCCTCTGGCGCAGGCCCCCTCCGATACGCCTACCGAGTGCGCGCAAGGGACAAGAGAGCCACAAGCAGGAGCGCGCGGCTCACGCCCACTCCTCTGGCGCCAGAGGCTCCGCGTCCCAGAGCGCCTGGCTGAGCCCCTGCTGCCCCGCGTCGATGTGCAGCGCCACCAGCGCCGTCATGACATTGGAGAGCACCCCGGAGCCGACTGCGAGCAGCCCCACGGTGACAACGGCTTCCCCGCTCGTATCCAGTCCTTCCACGCCGCCCACGATTCCTCCCAGGATCAGCCCGGCGACCCACGCCGCCCACCACAGCGCCAAAAGGTGACCTCCCGCCGGCTCGTCCAACAACGTGCCGCTGGCGCCAGAGGCGTTCACCTCCTCGATCTCCCGCATCCGCTGGTAGGGCATGAACAGGCTCACGATGGGAATAAAGAACTGCGCCACGCCCCACCCTGGCGTCGTGTCCAAGGGGTACGCGCTCATGTCCTGCGCGAGCCGGTACGCGCCGTAAAACCAGTACATGAACGCGACCAGACCGGGCAGCGAAAGCAAAACCTCACCGGCCAACACGGCAACGGACCCCGGGTCTACCACGCCGAGGTAGCTCCCTCCGATCACGACCAGAGAGAAAACCGGGTACGGCACCTGAAGCGCTGCGGCGACGACGGCCCGGCGGTGCATTCCGGCCAGACGCTTGGGCTCCGGCGGCTCCACCCATGAGAGGTCTGCTCCCGAGAGCGCGAGATCAACGGAGGGGGCGGGCTCCATACAGGGGCGGGGGTGGACGCGCCAAGCTAACGGTGCCCGCGGCGGAGTCTAGCGGCGGCTTCCTCGCCAGAGGCCTCTGGCGCTAGAGCGCGAATCAACGCCAGAGGGCTAGCTACAGCCGGAACTGTCCGCGTACATACACCCCTCCACGGGCGACAAGCGTGGCCGAGCCGTCAATCTCTGTCTCCGGCGGTGGCAGTGAGAGAGGAGCGGACGAGACAGCCGAGACCATCAGCTTTGCACGACGTGTCAGCGGAATCCCGAACCCGAGGATCGTGTCGAGCTCGTGCGTAACGAACTGGCCTGCGTCCAGAACCTCGTCCTCTCGTATCACACGCACATCCGCGTAGCGAGATCGCACGAGTCGGGCGCCCAGGTGGAATGAGGTCTCCCCCTCTCTCGGCACCGAGGCCAAGCCCAGTTCGGCTGTCGAAAACGACGCTGTCCCCTCCACTCTGAACGGATACGCCACGCAGTTCAGCGAGAACCCAAAGCACGACTCCCCATCATCGATCTCGAACACCGTTCCTGCGCTCACGGCGCGGCGGCCCAGCCCCAACGCACCGGTGACCGAGAGTCTTGGCGAAAGCAATAGTGCGCCCGCAAGACCGACTTCGGCCTCCCATGTGCGCGCATATCCGCTCGGCTTGCGCCGCCCGTTCTCCTCTGTGGAATCGCCCACGGCCAACGATCCTCTGGCGTAGACCCCTACACTCTGGACCGGCGACCACATCACAGTCCCGTTCCCCACCAGCACGATAGGATCGAAGATCGAGAGGCGTGCGCCCGCGTCGAGAGAGACGCCGGGCTCATGTACCGCAGGCACCAGCGGCAACGCGTGACGCACCACAGCCGGGTGCGTGCAGCCGACCAGCGCGGCGCTCACCACCAGAACGGCTCCTCGCGTCCATGCCGCCAGAGGCCATCGGCGGGTCAGCGTCACAGCGCGAGGGCCTTTGCCGCGATCACGTGCTCCACGTCGCGGATGCGGTCCAGCGTGGCGGCGTCCGGCTCCCCGTCGAAGCGGATGCGAGCGCAAGCAGCCTCGGCGCCGGCGAAGATGAGGTTCTCCATCTCCTGAACGTTCCAGCCGGCTTCTCGCGCCACCTCCAGTACGCCCGCGAGCACGCCCACGCGGTCCAGGTGGCGGACCGTAAGCAGGTGCGTGGCCGGCGTCTGGTCCGCGAGGTTGACGCCGTTCTCGACGCGGCCCGTCTCGGCGTACGTCAGCACCACGCGTGCCGCCTCCTGCCCGATGGCTTCGGTTGCCTCGTCCGTGCTCGCGCCGACGTGGTGCGTGATGTAAACGCTCGGGTGGTCCTGCAGGGCGTAATCCCAGTCCTCTGTCTGCTTGTCCTGAGGCTCGTTCGCAGGCACGTCGGTCGCGAAGCGGAGTCCCTTCTCGTCCAGGCCTCTGGCGACGGCCGTCTCATCCACCACGTCGGCGCGCGAGGTGTTGAGCAGGAAGGCGCCCTCGCGCATGGCGTCCACGAACGCGTCGTCCACCAAGTGGCGCGTGTCCGGCGTGGAGGCGACGTGGACGCTCACCACGTCCGCCTGCCGGGCCACATCGAGCGGCGTCGCCGCGTGGTGGACGCCGAGATCGGCGGCGCCAGAGGCCGTCAGCGACCGGCTCCATGCCACGACGGGCATGCCGAACGCCTTGGCGCGCGTCACCATCTCGTGCCCGATGCTGCCCATGCCGATAAGGCCCAACGTGCGGCCCTGCACGCCCCTGGCGCCTGCGAACTCCTTCTTGTTCCACGTGCCGCCACGCGCCTCGGCGACGTTATCCGGGATGCGCCGGTCCAGCGCGAGGATCAACCCCCACGCCAGTTCGGCGACGGCCGCGGCGTTCTTGCCCGGGCAGTTGGCGACAAAGATGCCGCGGCGGCTCGCGCCGTCCACGCTGATCGTGTCCACGCCCGCTCCTGCGCGCACCACGAGTTCGAGGTTCGGGCTCGCGTCCAGCGCCTCTGGCGTCACCTTCGTGCTGCGCACGATGAGCACCTCGGGCGAGTGCTCGGCAAGAGCCGCGGTGAGGGCGTCGTCTTTGAGCGAGGGCTCAGAGATGAGGGTGTGGCCCGCCATCCGCAGCCGCTCCTGGGCAGCGGGGCTAAACGAGTCGGCAACGAGAATGGTCATGAACGGGAAAGAGGGAGAGGAGAGGCAAGGTGGGAAAGGGACGCGGCGGGACGCGGTTTCCCCATCCCGCCAGACTCCTTCCCGGATCCCTCTCTAAAAGCGGTGCACGAGCAGGCCGCTACGGAGCTTGGGCTCGAACCACGTGGACTTGGGCGGCATGAGTTCGCCTTCGTCCGAGACATCGAGCAGGTCCTCCGGGCTCGTCGGGTACATCGCGAAGGCCACGTCGCACTCGTCTGAATCCACGAGGCGCTCCAACTCTTCCGTGCCGCGGATGCCGCCGATGAACTGGATGTTCTCGTCGGTCCGGGGGTCGGTGATGTGCAGCAGCGGCTCCAGCACGTGCTCGCCGAGGCGCGCCACGTCGAGCGTGTCGGCGATGCCGTCGCGCGTCGTCTCCGGGAGCGTCATCCACAGCCAGCCGAACTCCACGCCGAGGTACACCCCGACAACGCCGGGCTCCTCCGGCTCCGCCAGAGGCGTCTCGACGAGCTCGCCGGTGCGGGCTTCGAGCTGCTGCAGAAACTTCCGCGCGCCGGCCGGTAGGTCCTTGATGGCGCGGTTGTAGGACAGGATCTCCATGTCCTCCATCGGGAAGAGGACCGCGAGGAAGTGCTGCGCGCCCTCGGCGCCGCTCTCCTTGGCCGCGCGAGAGGCCGCAGCCGAGCGGTGGTGTCCGTCGGCGACGTAGAGGTTGTCGACCTCGGCAAAGGCGTCCACGACGGCGCCCGGGTCCTTCATCTTCCAGATGGTGTGCTGCACGTAGTCCTTGGCGCGGAAGTCGAAAAGTGGCTCGCCCTCCATCGCCTGCGCCACGGCGTCGTCGATGTCCTCGTGCGCGCGGTAGGTCAGCATGACCGGCTCGGCGTGGGCCTCTTGCGTCAGGATGTGGCGCAAGCGGTCGTCCTCCTTATCGGGGCGCGTGAGCTCGTGCTTGAGGATGACGTCGTCGTCGTACTCCTGAGCGGAGACGAGGCCCATGATGCCGACCTGCGCGCGCCCGTTCATTTCCAAGCGATACACGTAGAGCGACGGCTCGGCCTCCTGCACGAAGTCGTCGCTGGAGGCGAGGCGGTCCAGCGCGGCGCGGCCCGCGGCGTAGACCTCGTCGGCGTGTTCGTCCGTGCCGGGAGGCAGGTCGATCTCGGGACGGATGACGTGGAGGAACGAGAGGTCGTTTCCGGCTGCGAGCTCTCGGGCTTCGGCAGACGAGATGACATCGTAGGGGACGGAGGCGACGCGCTCGGCGGCCTCTGGCGTGGGACGGAGGGCGCGAAACGGGCGGACGGTGGCCATAGGAGCGGGCAAAGCGCGCGATGCGCGGGGATGTAGCGGTGAATCTAGCCCCCGAAAGGCTTCCTCTCCACTTTCGCGCCACACCGTCTTCACCGCGAGACCACATCTAGTGGTTGACGGTCCCATCTGAGACCCGTACCTTGGGGCTCCACACTGCGGGGTGGAGAAGTGGTATCTCGTCGGGCTCATAACCCGAAGATCGTCAGTTCGAATCTGGCCCCCGCTACTACGCTCTACGGAGCGTCCGACGCCGACCCTCCCCAGGGTCGGCGTTTTTCGTGTCCGCCATCGGCAGAACGGAGCCGTACCGGTGAAGGGGGCACGAACTCAACGGGCTAGATAGACTCGATCCAGACAAGGCCCCTAGTTTGGACTCAGTCTAAACAAGTGCCTGTGCTCACCCCTCCCCGCTCCTGGCTTCTTGCCCTTCTGCTGGTCTCATCCGCGGCGATGGCCCAGAGCCCCCCGGCAGACAGTGCTGCGACCCCGTTCTCCATCCGCGGCTACGGCGTCATCAACTACGCCGCCTACGACTGGGAGACCGACCCGGCGCGACGCGCCGCCATCGACGTGGAGCGGTTGGTGCTCTACCCCACCCTGCAGTTGGCCGAGCGCGTGGCGCTCCGCGCAGAGTTCGAGATCGAGCACGCCGGGACGGGGGCGGCGCTGGAGTTCGACGTGTTCGAGGAGTTCGGCGAGTTTGAGCAGGAGATCGAGAAAGGCGGCGAGGTGGTGCTGGAGCAGCTCCACGTGGAGTTCGCGCTGCGACCGGCCTTCGGCGTCCGCGTGGGCAAGGTGAAGCTGCCCATCGGGCTCGCGGCCGTCAACGACGAGCCCAACGAGTACTACACCACGACGCGCGGCGAGGCCGAGGCGACGATCATCCCCAGCAACTGGTACGAGACCGGCGTGCAGGCGTACGGATCGCTCGGGCGCGCGGCCTACGTCGTCTCGCTCGTGAGCGGCCTCGACGCCAGCGGCTTCAGCTCGGCGAACTGGGTGCAGCGCGGCGGGCAGAGCCGGTTCGAGACCGTCAACGCCGACGACCTCGCGCTCCATGCGCGTCTGGACTGGGCGCCGGCCTCTGGCGTGCGCGTGGGCGCCAGCGGCTACGTGGGCGACAGCGCCGGCAACCGCCCGCGCCCCGACCTGGACGTCTCCGCGGTCGTGGCGATCGGGAGCGTGCACGGCGAGGTGCAGCGCGGCGCGCTCACGCTCCGCGGCGCGGCGCTCTACGGCCGCCTCGGCAACGCGGGCGCCGTCTCGCAGGCCAACCGCAACCTCCCCAACGCGCTCGGCGTGCGCCGCACACCCGTCGCGAGCGCGGCCTACGGCGTGGGCGTGGAGGCGGGGCTGGACCTCACCCAGGTCGTCCCCGCGCTCCGGGCCTCTGGCGACCGCTTGGACGTGTTCGCGCGCGCCGACGCCTACGACAGCATGGCCGAGGTGACCGGGGCGGTCTTCGACAACCCGCGCTGGCAGCGCACGGCCTACACCGCCGGCCTCAACTGGCGGCCCGTGGAGCCCGTCGTGTTCAAAGCGCACCTCAGCCGCCGCGTGCTCGGCACAGGCGCCGACCGGATCGAGGACACCGCCTCGCTCGGCCTCGGCTTCGAGTTCTAAACCCACACCTCCTTCGGCCTCCAGAGGCCGGCCTCCGTTTCCGGCCTCTGGCGCCAGAGGCCTCCCCACCTTTTTACGATGACCCGCTTTCTCCTCCTCTCCGCCCTCGCGCTGACTCTCGCCGCCTGCGACACCGGCGGCGGGGTCGGCACCGACGACGTCGAGGCGCGCCCGGCCCTCGAAAACGTCGCCGACAACGTGATCACGGCGACCTACGGCGACCTCGCCGCCGAGGCGGCCGACCTGGTGGTCGCCGTCAACGACCTCGACGCAGACCGCTCCGACGCGCGCCTCGCCCTCGCGCAACAGGCGTGGCGCGACGCGCGGGCGCCCTGGGAGCTGTCCGAAGGCTTCCTCTTCGGCCCCGTCGATACGGAGGGCCTGGACCCCTCGCTGGACAGCTGGCCCGTGAACCAGACCGACCTGGACGCCGTGCTGGCCTCTGGCGCGAGCCTCACCCCCTCCTACGTGGCGGGCCTGGAGGCCACGCTGCGTGGCTTCCACACCATCGAGTACCTGCTGTTCGGCGAGGACGGCGACAAGCGCGCGGCCGACTTCACGGACCGGGAGGTGCAGTACCTCGCCTCCGCGACGGCCGTCCTGCGCGACGACGCGGCCCGCCTCGTGACCCTCTGGATGCCATCCGGCGGCAATTATGCCGCCGAGATCAAAAACGCGGGCCTGAGCGGCAGCCTCTACGTGAGCCAGAACGCCGCCGTGCAGGAGCTCATCGGCGGGCTCATCACCATCACCGACGAGGTGGGCGCGGGCAAGCTCGGCGGCCCCTACGGCGACCGCTCGACGGCCGAGGAGGAGTCGCGCTTTAGCGGCAACTCCATCGCCGACTTCAGCAACAACATCCGCAGCGTCCAGAACGTGTACCTCGGCGCCTACGACGGGCGCAGCGGCGCCGGCCTGACGGACCTCGTGTCCGCGCGCGACGAGGCGCTCGACGCCCGCGTGCAGGCGGAGATCACGGCCGCTATCAACGCCATCGAGGCCATCCCGGCGCCGTTCTCGACGGCCATCTTCGAGAGCCGCCCCACGGTGCAGGCCGCCATCGACGCCGTGCTCGCGCTCCGCGCCACGCTCGAAGGCCCCGTCACCGCCGCGCTCCGCTAGCCCGCCCGACGGCCCCGCCAGAGGCCTCTGGCGTCCCCCCACAGCCTCTGGCGCCAGAGGCGCCCGCCATGCGCGTCCTCGCTCTCCTCGCCCTCGCCGTCTCGCTCGCCGCGTGCGACTCCGCCGCGCCCTCGGGCGGCGCCGAGCCCCTGGCGGGAGGCGCGACGACGGTCTTCGACGCCAGCGGCAACGGGTTCTCGACGCCGGCGCCCAACCTCTCGGCGGGGGACCTGGCGCTCCACCTCGTGGGCGACGCCGAGTTCGAGGCCACGTTCGTGACCGCGCCCGCGCCGGTCAACGGTGGGCTGGGGCCGGTCTTCAACAACACGTCCTGCATCGCGTGCCACGCGCGCGACGGCCGTAGCCGCGAGTCCCTGCTGCTGCGCGTGAGCCAGCGCGGGCGCGACCTCAACGGCGGGCCTCTGGCGGCGGATGGGTTCGGCCTCCAGGTGCAGGACCGCGCGATCCTCGGCCACCAGCCGGAAGGCACCGTGCAGGTGGCGTGGACCGAGCGCCGAGAGGTGCTGAGCGACGGGACGGTGGTGAGCCTCCGCGAGCCGGCGTACACCATCGGCCGGCCGCTGCACGCCCTCCCCTCCGAGGTCTCGCCGCGCTTTTCGCGCCCGGTCTTCGGCCTCGGCCTGCTCGAAGCCGTGCGCGAGAGCGACCTCTACGCACTCGCGCGGGCGCAAGAGGCCGGCGGCGAGGTGTCGGGCCGCCCCAACGTCGTCTGGGACCCCATCGAGGGGCGCATGCGGGTGGGGCGCTTCGGGTGGAAGGCGAACCAGCCCAGCCTGATTTCCCAGACCGTGACGGCGTACAGCGAGGACATGGGCGTGTCGTCGCCGTGGGCGCTGTCGGCCTCTGGCGAGGCCGAGATCGACCGCGAGACCGTGGAGGCGGTGACGTTCTACACCCAAACGCTGGGCGTGCCCGCGCGCCGCGGCGTGCTCGACCCGATGGTGGTGCGCGGCGAGAGGCTCTTCGCGAGCGTGGGCTGCGCGTCCTGCCACGCCCCGGAGCTCCGCACGGGATCCCAGACGGGCGTGGCGGCGGTCTCCAACCAGACGATCCGGCCCTACACCGACCTCCTCCTGCACGACATGGGGCCCGCGCTCGCCGACGGACGCCCGGACTTCGGCGCCAGCGGCAGCGAGTGGCGCACGCCGCCGCTGTGGGGCCTTGGCCTGACGCGCGTCGTCAACGGCGCCGAGGAGCTGATGCACGACGGCCGCGCCAGAGGCGTCGTAGAGGCCGTGATGTGGCACGGCGGCGAGGCCGAGGCCGCGCGCGAACGGTTCCGCGCGCTCTCGCGCGAGGAGCGCGACGCCCTCCTGGCGTTCCTGCGCTCGCTCTAGGCCCGCAGCGCGCGCGGCACCGCCTCTGGCGAGGCCGCACCACGCGGGCCGCTCTGTGACGTTTTCGAGGCGCGGCGTTCGGCTGCGCTCTCGGCCTGGTAATCGCGTAGCCTCCGGCGCCCGAAACCCCCGTTCGGCCTGCCGGCGGTAGCGTCGCGGCCGGCCTCTGGCGCCTCCCCCGCCCCCGATGCTCACCGCCCTCACCTGGCAGGCGTGGCTCACGCTCGCCGTCGTCCTCGGCCTCGTCGTCGCGCTCGTGCGCGACGTGGCGCGGCCCGAGCTCCTCCTCTTCGCCAGCCTCGCGCCGCTGCTCGCGCTCGGCGTGCTCTCGCCAGAGGACGCCTTCGCGGGGTTCTCCAACTCGGCGCCTCTGGCGGTCGGCGCGCTGTTCATCGTCGCCGCGGGCGTGCAGGCGACGGGCGCGCTCGCGTTCACGGACCGCCTCCTGTTCCGCCGCGGCGCCGGGCTCGCCGCGACGACGACGCAGATGATGGTGACGACGGCCGCGCTCTCGGCCTTTCTCAACAACACGCCGCTTGTCGCGATGCTGATGCCGCGCGTGCAGGCGTGGTGCGAGCGCGCGGGCGTCTCGCCGTCCAAGATGATGATCCCGCTCTCGTACGCCGCCATCGTGGGCGGCATGACGACGCTGATCGGCACGAGCACCAACCTTCTCGTCTCGGGACTGATGGAGGACGCCGGTCTTCCGGGGCTCGGCCTGTTCGGCCTCACGGCGGTCGGCGCGCCAGCGGCCCTCGCCGTCATCGCTTACTTCGGCCTGATCGGCCACCGCTGGCTGCCAGACCGCGGGCTGGACGGCGACGACGCGATGGTCCCGGCCGACTGCCTGTTCGAGGTCCGCGTCCCCGCCGGATCGCCTCTGGCGGGCGCGACCGTCGAGGACGCGGAGCTGCGGTCGCTCGGCGACGCGTTCCTCGTCCACATCAGCAGCGGGGATCAGACCGTCCCCGCCTCGCCAGAGGCCGTCTTGCGCGAGGGCGACGTGCTGCTGTTCACCGGCGACCTCGCCGCAATGGACCGGCTCCTGGCGCGGCTCGGCGTTGAACGTGCGGTGGACGCCGTGGAGCCTAGCGGGTTGCCCGTGTACGAGGCCGTCGTGGCGGCCGGGTCGCCTCTGGCGGGCGCAACGCTGCGAGAGGCGCGCTTCCGCGAGGAGTACGGCGGCGTCGTGCTCGGCGTGCGCCGCCGCGAGGCCGCACTCGACGGGCCTCTAGGCCGCACGCCGCTGCAAGAAGGCGACCTGCTGCTCGTGGAGGCGCCAGAGGCCTTTGCCGAGCGGTGGGGCCGCGACCGCGGCACGTTCTACGTCGTTGCGCCCGTGCGCGCCGCGCGGACCGTCGCCCGGCCCGCTCAGGCCGCGGCGTCGCTCGCCATTCTTGTCGGCGTGATCGGCGTCTCCGCCATTTTCGACGTCTCCATCGTCACGACGGCGTTTCTCGGCGCCGTCGCCACGATCGCGACCGGCTGCCTGTCGTGGACCGAGGCGCGGCGCTCGGTGGACCTCCCCGTCCTCCTCGTCATCGTGGCCGCGCTGGGTCTGGGAAAGGCCATCGAGCAGACCGGGCTGGCCGCCGCCCTCGCCTCTGGCGTCGCCGGCCCCGCATCCGCGCTCGGACCCATCGCCGTGATCGCCGCGGCCTACCTCGTGACAAGTCTGCTGACCGAGGTCATCACCAACAATGCCGCCGCCGCGCTCATGGTGGGCGTGGGTCTGGAGGCCTCGGCGGCGACCGGCGCCCCGCCAGAGGCCTTTGCGGTTGCGGTCGCGATTGCGGCCTCGGCGAGCTTTCTCACGCCCGTCGGCTACCAGACCAACATGATGGTGATGGCGGCCGGGCGGTACCGGTTCTCGGACTACCTCCAGAGCGGCGCGGCCGTCAACGTGATCGTGGCGGTGACGGCGCTCGCGATGATCTGGATCGTGTGGCTGTAGCCGGCCTCTGGCGCTAGAGGCGTCTCTGTTTTGAGAAGGCCCGGGCGTGAAGGCGGCGGGGCGGCGGGTTCCGCCTCCCCCTCCGTATTTTTGGCCCGTGACCCGGCTCCGCTCCGCGCTCCAGTTCGTCCTTGTTCTCGCCCTCGTGGCGAGCACGCAGGGGCTGCTCCTGGCGCAGAGCTCGTGGCTCGTCAACCAGGAGTGGATCGCGGAGGTGCTCTGCGAAAACCCCGAGACGGACTGCGACGGCAAGTGCCAGCTCATGGACCGGATGGAGAAGATGGGCCACGGCGAGCACTCGCACGACGAGCCCGCCACGCTTCTCGAACTGGCCCTCTCGGTGAGGGCCTCGGTCACGGAACGCACAGCGGCTCCGGCCCCGCCCAGCGCGGACGCCAGAGGCCCCGTTGCGCGAGATGTCCACGATTCCGGGAGGGAGGCCTCCCTGGGCGTTTTCCACCCCCCGCGGACGGAGACGACGGCGTAGCTGCCCTCGCCCTGGAGGCGAGGCGACGGCTCACGCCGCCCCATCGGATACGGCCGCACCGCTCGGCGCCCCGCCTCTGGCGCACGGCGCCGGATGCCGCGTGTGGCCGCGCTTCCGCATCGCTCTTGCCTCCGGCGTCGCCAGAGGCCGTCTCCCCTTTGCAGGCGCCCGGCGTCTGCACGCTCTCCGTACGCATGAACCTCCGCACGCTTGCGCCCACCGGCGCTCTTCTCCTCGGCCTCGCCGCCCTCCCCCTCACGGGCTGCGACTCCACCGACACTTCCGACCAGCCCGCCACGCTCCGCCTCGACGTGGAGCCCATGACCGGCTCCGACGCCTTCCAGGCCGCTCAGCCATTTACCGTCAACGGCATGACGGCTGAGCTCGACATCGCGCAGATGTACCTCTCCGGCATCACGCTTCTCCACGAGGACGGCCGCGAGATTATGCTCATGGCCGACGAGCCGATTACCGTCCGCGCGCAGGACGAGAACCAGACCGAGATCCAGCACACCGTCGAGAAGCGCTACGTCCTCGTGGACGCGGACGCGGGCAACACGCTCACGTCCCTCGGCGAGGTGCCCTCTGGCCGCTACACCGGCGTTCGTTTCCTTCTCGGCGTAGAGGGGCTGGACAACCGGATCGCGCCAGAGGATCTGCCGGCCGATCACCCGCTCGCGCCCCAGACGCAGACGATGCACTGGAACTGGAACGCGGGCTACGTCTTCCTCCGATTCGATGGCCTGCTGGACATCGACGGCGACGGCACGGTCGACGCTTCGACCGGAACGCCTCGCGACCCGGCGTCCGGCCAGTGGCGGATGCATGTCGGTGGCGCGGCCAACGCGCAGACCGTCACGCTCAACCAGAGCTTTGAACTGGAGGGCGGCGAGATGCAGGATCTCCACGTGCAGGTGGACCTGAACCGCATCGTGCAGGGCCTCGACTTCTCTGACGCCTCCAAGCGCTGGTGCATGACGGGCGGCTGCCAGGACGTGGTGGACGCCGCCAAGGCCAACGTCCAGGCGGCCTTCAGCATCCACGGCGTGCACGGCCACGGCATGTAATCCCATGCTGGCCCGCCTCTGGCGCGGCCCGTTTCTGCTGGCGGCCGTTCTCGCGATGGCCGCCAGCGGGTGTGACAGTTCCAGTCCCGAGCGCCCCGCGCTCGTGACGGTTCCGGTGCCACAGGGCTTCGCGCCCCTCCCTGTCCCCCCTCAGAACCCGCTCTACGCCGACCGCGTGGCGCTGGGCGAGAGGCTGTTTTTCGATCCCGTGCTCTCGCGGGACCGGACGGTCTCGTGCGGCTCCTGCCACCTGCCGGAGCTGTCGTTTTCGGATGGTCGCCAGAGGAGCGTCGGCGTCGGCGGGGCCACAGGCCTTCGCAACGCGCCCTCGCTGCTCAACGTGGCCTATCGCAAGAGCCTGTTCTGGGACGGCGGCGCGCTGTTCCTCGAAAGCCAGGCGCTCGTCCCGCTCGAAGACCCGCACGAGATGGACCTCGCGCCAGAGGCCGCATTGGAGCGGCTGCGCGAGCACCCGGAGTACCCCGTCCTTTTCGAGCGCGCCTTCGACGGCGACGGCCCGAGCGTCCAGACGCTGACCTACGCCCTCGCGGCGTACCAGCGCACGCTCGTGAGCGCGCCTGTGGCCTTCGACCGCTACCGAGCGGGCGATACCTCCGCCCTCTCGCCAGAGGCCCGCGACGGCCTCGCGTTGTTCCAAACGCACTGCTCCGCCTGCCACGCGGGCGCGCAGCTCACGACGGACGGCTTCGAGAACAACGGCACGTCCGTCACCGACGACGACCCCGGCCGCGAGCGCATCACGTTCGCCTCTGGCGACCGCGGCACGTTCCGCGTGCCCAGCCTCCGCGCCGTGGCGCGGACGGCGCCCTACTTCCACGACGGACGGTTCCAGACCCTGGAAGCCGTCGTGGCCCATTACGACGAGGGAGGCGACGGCACGCCGGGACAGAGCCCGCGCGTCCGCCCGCTCCGCCTGTCCTCTGGCGAGAAGGCCGCCCTCGTGGCCTTTCTCCAGACCCTCGACGACCGTCCCGCTGCGGTCGACCGATCCCCGACCCGATGAGACGACACCGCCCCCACACCGCGCCGCCCCTGCCCGACGCCTCTGGCGCCAGAGGCTCGGTCCTGCCTCCGGCGGAGGCAAAAGAGCGTCGGCGTTCGTCGTCAGCGCCGATCCCTCCGACAGCGCCCCCTGTACACTCCACGAACGCGCTGGACGGGCGCGATGGTCGAGGCGGGCTCCCTCCCTGCGATTCTGAAGCGAGCGGCTTCCACCGACGCTCAACACCCTGGATTCCCGCCTTCGCGGGAATGACGAGAATGGGGCTGAAGAGCCAGAAACCGGAGATCTCCGCGAGCACCGTACACCCAGTACGCGGAAGCCTCCTCCGGGGCGCGGGTTCCGCTCGCGCACTCGCGACGTGTCTGCTGATTCTCGTCGCCGGGTGCGTCCCGGACGGGCTGGAGGACTTCGACTTCCAGGGCCTGCAGCCGCCCCCACCGCCTGACGAACTAACCGGCGACGCCCTCGTCGGCACAGCCTCTGGCGGTGGTCTGGACGTGGAGCTCTACGCCGCCAGAGGCGGCGCGCACCTGGGCTACGTGCGGCTCGGCCTCCGCGTCGCGCGCTCCGGCGAAGCGGTCCGCGACGCGCGCATCGTGATTTCGGCCACGCCAGAGGCGGGACCCGCCTCTGGCGTCGCGCTGCCGGTGGAGAACCCCGCGACGGCCGCAGACGCCGACGGCTTCTTCCGCGGCGCCGCGTTTCTCCTCACGCCCGACACGACGGCCCGCGACTTCACCATTCGCGCGAGCGTCGAGACGCTGGACGGGGCCTCTGGCGAGGTGACGTTCGCCGTCGAGGCGCGCAACGACCTGTGGATGCAGAAGGACGGCGACCTGCTCGTTTCGTGGATCGACCCGCTGCGGCCCGTCGTGGGCAACAACCTGTTCACGGTCGCGGCGCTCCGCTGGACGGGATCGGCCTTCGTGCCTGCCGACGGGCTCGGCGCCGACCTCTATCCCTACATGGACATGGGCGGCGGCGACGGCCACTCGACGCCGCACAGCGCGCCAGAGGCCCTCGGCGATGGGCGCTACTCGTGGGACGTGGACTTCATCATGTCGGGCGGATGGGAAATGACCGTCACCCTCACCCCGCCCGGCGAGAGCGACGCGACCGCCCGGTTCGTGGGCTACACCGTGTACGACCAATGACCCGCCTCCTCCCTCTCCTCGCGCTCCTCCTGCTCGCCTCTGGCGCCTCCGCGCAAGAGGTCACCGGCCGCGTGCTGGACTCCGAGACCGACGCCCCCATTCCCGGCGCGACGGTCCGCGTGGACGGCACCGCCAGAGGCGCCGCTGCCGACGCGGACGGCCGCTTCCGCCTCGCGCTCCAACGCGGCGACACCATTCTCCTCGTCACCGCCATCGGCTACGCGCCCGAGCGCGTGCACGTCCACGGAACGCAGCCTCTGGCGATCCGCCTCGCGCCAGAGGCCACGCAGTTCGACGGCGTGACGGTTGAGGGCGAGCACACGGTCGCGGGCGCCCCCTCGGCGCCGACGCGGACGCCAGGGACGACCGAGGACCTCCTCGGCCGGCTGCCCGGGGTGAACATGATCCAGCGCGCCAACTTCGCCTCCGAGCCCGTCGTGCGCGGCTACCAGGGCGGGCAGATCAGCCTCACCATCGACGGGATGCCGGTCTACGGCGCGTGCGTGGACAAGATGGACCCGGCCTCCAGCTACGTCGAGCCCGAGAACCTGCGCGCCGTCTCGGTCTCGAAGGGAGCCTCGGATCTCGCCAGCGGCTCCCAGATCGGCGGGTCGGTGGACCTCGCGACGCAGCGCCCTACGTTCGGCGCGCCTCTGGCGATGCAGGCCGAGAGCGGCGTCGAGTCCAACGGCATGGCGCGACGCGTGCGTGGTGCCGCGAGCGGCAGCATCGGGCCTCTGGCGCTGAGGGTCAGCGGCTCCTACCGCGGCTCTGGCGACTACGCGCCGGGCGGCGGCGAGACGATCGAGACCTCGGGCTACGAGAAGCGCAACCTCGCCGCGGCGGCCTCGCTGCGCCTCGGCCGCGCCCACCAGCTCACGGCGCAGCTTATCACAGACGACGCGTGGCTCATTGGCTACCCGGCGCTGCTCATGGACGCCGTGCTCGCGCAGGCGCGCATCGGAAGCCTCGGATACGAAGGCAGCGCCCCGGGCCTCCACCACCTCGAGGCCAAGCTCTACGCCAACCGCGTGGATCACTACATGGACGACCGCAACCGGAACGTGCTCGCGCGCGAGGTGATGCGCGGGATGTACATGCCGATGGGCGGCTACACCGAGGTGGTCGGCGCGCAGGCCGAGGGCATGACGGTGTTCGGCGCGACGGGCCTGACGCTCACGGCCGACGCCCACCGCCTCCGCCAGTTCGGCGACATGACGATGTACAGCCTTTACCCCGGAATCCGGGACATGGTGCTGCTCAACGTCGGCGACGTGACGGCGCTCAACGGCTCGCTCACGCTCAAAGCCGAGCGGCCTCTGGCGGACCGCCTCACGGTCTCGGCCTCGGCTCGCGTGGACGGGACCGCGCGCGATGTGAGTCTGGAGGCCATGCGCCAGCTCTTCGAGCGCCGCACCGGCTCGTCGGACGTGGCGCGCCAGAGGCTCGTGCCGAGCGTGAACGCGATGGCGAGCTATTCGCTCACGCTCCAAACGCACCTCCGCCTCACGCTCGCGGACGCGGGCCGCCTGCCGACCGTCGTGGAGCAGTACGGCCACTACGTCTACAACTACGTGGACGGCTACTTCTACACCGGCGACCCGGACCTGAAAACGGAGCGGAGCCGCCAGATCGAACTCGGCGTCGCGCACGCAGGCTCGCGCATCGCGCTAGAGGCCTCAGCCTACGCGCATCAATTGTCCAACATCGTCGTGGGCCTGGCCGACCGCGACGTGGTGGCGGGCCTCGCCGGCTCCACCTACCGCTTCCGGCTCTACGACAACGTGGACAGCGGCTGGATGGCGGGCGGCGAGATCAGCGCACTCGCGCCGCTGGGCGGCGGCCTCGAAGCCGTCGCGAGCGTGTCCGCGGCCTACGGCCAGAACACGACGCTCGACGAGCCTCTGCCGATGATTCCGCCCGTCGGCGGCGTCCTCGCGCTGCGCTACGACCGACGCCCGCTCTTTGCCGAGGTCGAGACGCGATGGGCGCTCGCCCAGAACCGCGTCTCGCGCTTCACCTACGGCGAGCGCGCCACGGACGGCTTCGCCGTTTTCGCCCTCCGTACAGGATGGCGGCCCGCCTCTGGCGCCCTGAGTAGCCTCCGTCTCCAGGCGGGCGTCGAGAACGTGCTGGACACCTTCTACCAGGAGCACCTCGCGATCTCGGACCTCGCCGCCAGAGGCCGCAGCGCGTACCTCACGGTGGGCGTCGACCTGTAGCCTCTGGCGCGCTGGGTGGGCACCCCCCCGCCGCTGTCGCGGCAGCCCCCCTCACGGTGCGAGGGGGGCTTGTCGTATCGGGGAGCTTCGTGCCCGTCCGAGGCTTTGATTTCTCCCGGGCCTTCCGCATTCCCGTCCCCCCTTGCTCTGCGAGGGGGGACAGCCGGAGCGCAGCGACGGCAGGGGGGTGCCGAGGCCTGACCGCCAGAGGCGCCTTATGTCTTTCGCAATTCGCCAGAGACCTCTGGCGCCTCCGCTACCGCCCGCCGGATCGCCGCGAGCACATCGTCCGGCTGCTCGAACACCGTCCGGTTCTCGAAGCGGAGCACGCGGATCCCGTGCGTCTCACCGAGCCACCGTGTCCGCGCGTCGTCGTAGTCCTGTGCCTCTGGGGAGTCGTGAGCGGCGCCGTCCAGTTCCACTGCGAGGCGGACCTCAGGGCAGTAGAAGTCCAGCACGTACCGCCCGACGCCGTGCTGGCGCCGGAACCGCACGCCCAGCGCCTTGTTGCGCAACCCCGTCCACAGCGCCCGCTCGGCAGGTGTCGCCTCGCGGCGGAGGTGCTGCCGAATGGGCTTCTGAGCCTTGCGGTTGAACCGTCGCATCCCGCAGGGTACGGCGGCCGTCGCCTCTAGCCTCTGGCGCCGGAGCCCCCTGGCGCCGAGCTACGCCGATCCGCCCGCCGACGCCAGAGGCTTCGCGACCGTCACGTGGAAGCACGGCTGGCGCACCTCGCGGAGCGTGAGCAGCACGCCCTCGTTCTCCAACTCAATCAGCGCGCGGCCCAGTTCGGCCTCCAGGATGCCCGCGTACTCATGCGCCATGCGGTCGGCCCAGGCGCGCTCCATCGCGTCCAGCTCGCGCGAGAGGTGGCCTCTGGCGAGAACCGAGACCGAGTCCGGGAGCACCGGCCGCGCCAGAGGCTGAGCGGGCGTGTAGCGGTAGCGGTAGCGGCGGTAAGCGATGTCGAACGTGGTCCCAAACTGGTGGCTGGAGGTGCCGCTGGCGGCGTTCGAGTTCCTCTGGCGCAGCTCCGCCTGGTACTCGGCGCTCCGGTGCGCGGACGAGACCACGAAGCGGTACGCGGGCAGACCGGCCTCGGCCAGACGGGACTGGAAGCGCACGCCGATGGAGTCCAGCGCCGCGAGGGCGTCCGGCGTGAGGTGCCCGCGCCGGGCCACGTAGTACGGGTTCTCGAACGCGAGCCACTCCAGGTCTTCCCTCGCCTCGGCCTCTGGCGCCTCGGGATCGATGCCCAGGCGGCGGGCGGTGGAGACGTGGCTGCGGTTGAGCGAGCGGCGCAAGAGGCGCGTCTCGCGGCCCGTCAGCGAGTCGATCGCAGCAAAGGCCGACTCGCGTTCGGCGAGCGTCGCGGCAAAGTCGGCGCGGGCGTCCACGAGCGCTTCGCGGTCGGCGTCGCTCATCAGCGCCTCTGGCGAGAGCGCGGACGCGAGCGAGTCGCCAGAGGCGCCGATCCAGCCGACTCCGGCGAGGACGAGCGAAAGCGTGAGGATCCATCCAGCGATGGAGCGGGCGGGATGGCGTCGGTGGGGATCGGCGGGTCGGGTCGGCACGGTGTGGGGAGGCGTTTCTTCCCTAACGTGTGCGGGCTATGTATTCGCGCCCTCGTGGCCTGTTTTTCGCGCCTCATGGGCACGCCCTCTCCGGCGCCAGAGGCACCTCGCGAGAACCCCCGGCGGGCTCGGCGGTAGGCCTGGCCCCTCTCCCCCGCCCCATGAGCGCGTTCGTCCGGCTTCAGAAGATCCTCCCCCAGCACGGCCTCTCGCGCGCGATCGGCCGCCTTGCCGCATCCGAGGCCCCGTGGGTGCGCGGCCCGCTGATCCGCGCCTTTGCCAAGGCCTACGACGTGGACATGGCGCAGGCCGAGCGGCCGGACCTCGCGGACTACCGCTCGTTCAACGACTTCTTCAGCCGCGCCCTCACGCCCGACGCGCGCCCCATCGACCCCGCGCCAGAGGCCATCGTCAGCCCTGCCGATGGGGCGGTCAGCCAGACCGGCACCATCCGGGAGGGGAAGCTTCTCCAAGCCAAGGGCATCCAGTATTCCTTCCGCGCCCTTGCCGACGTATGCGCGTGGCCGTCTTTCGAGGGCGGCGCCTTTGCCACGGTCTACCTCTCCCCCAGCGACTACCACCGCGTGCACCTGCCTCTGGCGGGCCGCCTGGTGCGGACGGTCGCGATCCCGGGCAAGCTGTTCTCCGTCAACGCCACGACCGAGGCGGGCGTCCAGGGCCTGTTCGCGGTCAACGAGCGGCTGGTGATGGAGTTCGAAACCGAGCACGGCCGGATGCTCGTCATCATGGTGGGCGCGATGGTGGTCGCGAGCATCGAGACGGTTTGGGACGGCCCGGCCTCGCCCTACCGCCAGAGGCAGATCACCGAGCACGACCTCGCGTTCGAGACCGGCGCCGAGATCGGGCGTTTCCTGCTCGGCAGCAGCGTCGTCCTCGCGTTCGAGAAGGACCGCGCGATCCTGGACCCGGCGCTGGCCGCGGGCACCGTTCTCCGCATGGGCGAGCGCATCGGCACGGGCGCGTAAGGGCCTCTGGCGCCACCTCTACGCGGTTCTGCCCAAGAGCGCACAGATCGGCCCGGAGCGCCCCGGTATCTTTGACGCCCACCCGAGTTCATGACTGTGCGAGTCACCATCCGCGACGTTGCCCGCCAGGCGGGCGTTTCCATCTCCACCGTTTCGCGCGTCCTCAACGACACGTGCGCGGTCAACGAAGAGAAGCGCCGCCTCGTCATCGACGCCGCCGAAACGCTCGGGTACACGCCCAACCCGGCCGCCAGGAGCCTCCTGAGCAAGCAGACCGGAGGGCTCGGCGTTTTGCTCCCGTTCATGAGCGGGGAGTTCTTCTCCGAGCTCCTCAACGGCCTGGACGAAGCGGCTCAGGAAAACGACCTCTTCCTCCTCGTCTCCACCTCGCACCGCCGGCCAGCCGAGTTCCAGAAAGCCATGCAGGCGCTGGACAAACGGGTAGACGGCCTCATCGTGATGGCGCCGGAGCTCGACGCCAGCGGCACCGCCTCCATCCTCAAAACGGAGACGCCGGTCGTGCTCATCAACACCTATGCCGAGGGCGTCACGGCCGACGTGTTCAACTTCGACAACTTCGAGGGAGCTCGGGCGCTCACCCGCCATCTCCTCGACGTGGGCCATCGGCGGATCGCCCTGATCCAGGGACCGCTCCACTCGGGCGACGCCCGCCAGCGTGCCGACGGCTACCGCGCCGCGATGGCCGGGGCCGGCGCCGAGCCTCTGGCGGTGGCCGGCGGGTACACCCGAGAGGCCGGGGCCGAGGCCGCGCAGGCCCTCGCCGGGCTGGACCCTCTGCCCACAGCGGTGATCGCCGCCAACGACTACTGCGCGATGGGCGTCATCAGCGCCTTGCGTGACCTGGGGATTTCGATCCCGGACAAGATTGCCGTCGCGGGCTTCGATGGGCTCGCCAGCGCGCAGTACACCTTCCCGCCGCTCACGACCGTCCGCGTGCCCATCGCCGAGATCGGCGCGCGTGCCGTCTACCGCCTCGTGGAACGGCTCCGCGGAGACGCGTCTCCGCTTCAGCAACACACCGTCCCGGTCGAGGTCATCGTGCGGGAGTCCACGGCGCGGCTGAGCCCCGCCTAACCCGGGCCTCTGGCGCCAGAGGCCGCCGGCCACGTCTTTCTGTGGTCCTGTTTGCGCAGGTCTCGGAACCTGATTCTGCCGTCCGGCCGTAGGAGCCTTATCGGCGCGACAGGTAGCGGCTACCCGGAAAACCTCGCCATGCGCCTCGCATTGCCTTTGAAAAGGTTTTCAGCCGTCGTACCATTGGAAGCGCTTCCCACCCATCCCTCCCTGCTATGACTCTTCAGCTACTCTCCTCTACCACCGCTCGCGCCAGAGGACTCGTGGGCCTCATCGCGCTGGCCTGCATGGTCCTGGCCCCTTCGGCCAGCGCCCAGGTGTCCTTTGACGACTTCGAGACGGTGAACGGCGACGGCGTGCCGGTCTACTCGTTCGGCTTCTCCGGCGCCGGCGCCGGCTCCGGCTTCGGCCCCACGCCGGGCTTCGACGGCAACACCGCGCTGAACATCGGCATCAACCCCGGCGCGGGCGGCGGCTTCGCCGGCGTCGGCAGCGGCGTCGGCGGGCCCGGCGGCCCGGCCGCGTTCACGCCCGTGGACGCCAGCGGCCAGGAGTACTTCACGTTCTACTTCCGCCCGACCTCGGTCCGCGCCACCGACACCCCGCTGCTGATGGAGATCTACCTCCAGGAGGACCCCGACGGCGACGGGTTCGACGACGCCGCGACGGGCGACGGCGAGGACCAGTTCCGGGCGAACTACCGCGTGACGGTGCCCGCCGGCGCGCCGGAGTGGCAGCTCGTCGCGATCCCGCTGGCCTCGTTCACGGACTTCAACCCCACCGACGGCCGCCCCGTCGGCGACAACGACGGGTTCGACTTCGCCGCCGTCGGCAACGTGGTGTTCGCCTTCGGGAACCTCCAGGCGAACCCCGACGCGAACCCCCCGCAGGACTTCGCGCTCTCCTTCGACGACATCGCCTTCGCTGGGGAAGCCATGTTCTCGACATCGATCGGCGAGACCCCGTCCACGTTTACGACGGCACCATCCGCGTTCCCCAACCCCGCCTCTGGCGCGGTGACGGTCACGTTCGATCTCGCCGAAGCCTCCGACGTCACGGTTGACGTGGTGGACCTCCTCGGACGCACCGTTGCAACGCTCGCCAAGGGGCCACAGGCCGCTGGCGAAGTGCGCCTCGGCGTTCAGACCGCCGCGTTCGCGCCGGGCTTGTACATCGTCCGCGTACAGACCGAGACGGGCGTCGCATCGACGCGCCTGACGGTCACGCGCTAACCCCACCGCCGCACGGCTCGTCCTTCTACGAGAGGGGCCGTGCGGCGCTGTCTATTTGCACATGGCGACCTCCGTCCCTCACCCGATGCGCGCAGCCTCCTCTCGCGACGACTCCGCCTCTGGCGGGCGGGCCCGGTGGGCGGTGGCCGTCGTGCTGCTGACCCTGGCCGCGCTCCCCACGAGCGCCCAGCCCTTCGCCTCTGGCGATGCCGACCCGCTCGGCGTCAGGCCAGAGGCGTTTTTGATCGCGGCTGATTCCACAGCCAGCGACACCCTGTACACGTCCGCCGACCGCATCGGCGTCCGTGCCCTGCGCCCCGCCTCGCGCCTTTCCGGCGCCACGCGCCCCACGCCAGAGGCGGACTCGGCATGGACGGCGCTCCTCCGCGACGCGGAGACTGAGCCTCTGGCGCCTGCCGCCGACACGACGGAAAACGTCCGCAAGCGGTCGATCGATCTCAACGTGTTCGGCTACTACCGTCTGTTCCTCTACGGGCGGAACATCACCGAGCCGTATCCCAACCTCGCGCCGTTTGAGCGCGCATACGGCGTGGGCGACGGCTACCGCGAGCCCATGCTCGCGCTCACCATCGCGGGTCGGCCCAACGGGCGGTCGGCGTTTGGAACCGAGCTGTTCATCTTCAACCCGTACGACGGGAGCGAGGACTTCAGCACCAACACGATCTCGCTCAACCTCGGGATCAACTTCTACGGCAACTTCCGGACCGAAGCGGGCAACTTCGGCGTCCGCGCCGGCGGCATCCACTGGTACAACCTCAGCCCTTTCACGATCGGCGTAAACCAGACGCTGGACCGCTACTCCATCTTCGATCGCACGCCATGGGAGGGCGTAACCGGCAAGCAGAAGTACGAGGGGTACTTCCTCACCGGGCAGGCCAACCCCGGCGACGAGCGGTTCGACTTCCAGGCGTTTCAGGGCCTCATCCTCAACGGCGCCCAGCTCCCCGGCGACTTCGCGTTCGACGCGTTCTGGGGCAAGACCCAACCCAATGGCGGGCTGCCTGGGGCGGTCACGGACCCCAACGCCAACGTTCCCGGACAGGGCGACGTACCGGACTACCAGGGCTTTGCGGGCGAGTCCCGCGTGCTCCCCAGCTTTATCACGGGTGGCCGGCTGCAGCGCTCGTTCGGCGCCAACAGCGTCGCGCTCAACTCCATCTACAGCTACCGCACGCTGGACAGCCTGACCACGGACCGCCGGCAGTACCAGGTCCACACCACCTCGTTCAACGCGAACGCGGGGCCGGTCAACGTGAGCGGCGAACTGGGCGCGAGCCTGTTCGAGAGCCCCACCTACGATTCCAAGTGGGGCGAGGCGCTCATGGTCCGCGCGCGCACGCCAGAGGCCCTCACGCGCCTCCCGCTCGACGTGCAGGTGTACCAGATCGGGCGCAACTTCTTTAACGAGAACAGCGAGATCTCGACGACCAACAACCCGCAACTACGGACGGACCCGAGGTGCGAGGTCGTGGCGGGCTCCGGGGCCGCTGGCGGCGGCATCACGCAGGTCAACCAGTTGGAGCACAACCGCCGCGGCGTCAACGTCAATACGGAGTGGGGCGCCGGTCCGGCACAGTTCAAGGTCGGCTGGGGCATCGCGCACGAGCTCGCGCCCACGACCACGACGCTGACCTACGTGCACCGCATCAACGGTCTTGCGGTCTCACGCATCTACAACCCCTTCCCCGCCGACGCCGTCTGCGCCACTCGGTTCGGGCCGCTGGCGCGGAAGTACTCCGTCTTCCGCGGCGCCATCGAGCGGGCGCAGACGACCGACGTGGAGCCGGTGACCGGCCTCGCGCAAAACCGGAAGTACTACCACGCGGTCGATTTTCAGGGCAAGGCCCGCGCGCGCGTTCTCGACCGCTCGCTGTACTTCTTCTACCTCGGCAGCTTCGGCTCGGCCAACCGGACCGCCCGCGCCGTCCCCACGGACGACGACACCTACATCTTCGCCCAGTACCACGAGTTCGACCTCTACTACGAGCTCACGCCGGGCTTCCTCCTCGCGGGCTACCTCGGGCTCGAGAACATCCGGGGCGGCCAGTTCACCGAGCTCGACCCCACCAGCGGCAACCCGCGCGATCAGCGCGGCCGCGGCATCGGCCTCGGCTTTGACTGGACGCTCGCGCGCAACGCGGGCCTCTACCTCCGCCACCGGTGGATGGACTTCGAGGACCGCTCCTTTGCGGAAGACACCTACGAGGGACAGGAGACCACGCTCGAACTCAAGATCTTCTTCTAGCCGCCAGAGGCCCATGCGATTCACTTCACGGCTCGGTCGCCTTCTTTCGCCTCTGGCGATGGCATCGGCGTTCCTTCTTCCTCTGGCGCCCTCGGCGCTTGCTCAACAGGGCGGCGCGCCGGACCCGCAAGAGGACGGCCCCGGCCTCCGCTTCAACGGGCTCGGCCGGAGCATCATCCAGCAGTCCGATCTCGGTGGGACCATCACCGACACCGACACGTCGACGGTGGAGACGCTCGCCGACGGCAACTTCGTGCTGGACCTCGCGGTCAACGCGCAGCCCAACCGCTCCACCGAGGTGCAGGGCACCATCCGGCTCCGGAACGAGTTCGGCGGCTTCTTCGGCGCAGGCGCCACGGTGGAGATCCGCGAGCTGTGGGCGCGGGGCGTGATCGCGGACCGCGTGCGGTACCGCGTGGGCGACATGAACCTCGCGCTCACGCCGTACACCCTGTTCCTTCCCGATGAGGACGGCGTCATCAACGAGCCCGAGGTGTTCGAGCCGCAGCGCGAGATCATCGACTACGAGGAGTTCTACACCGGCAACAATGAGCGGCGCCTGCAGGGCGGAACGGTGGACTTCGGCCTCGCTTTCGCGCAGGGCATCGAAGAGGTGGACACGCGGCTGTTTATCGCCCGCCTCCGCGCGACGGACTTCGCGGCGACCCCGACGCGCCTGATCGGCGGCGGGCGCCTCGGCGCGACCTCCGCCGCCTTCGGGCCTCTGGCGTCGCGCGCAAAGGTCGGCGGCAACCTCTCGTACGTCTGGGATGACCTCGAATCCGGCAACGCGAACGCCGGGATCCGCAACTCGGTCTTCTCCTTTGACGGCGACCTGACGCTGGTCCGGCGTCCCGGCTACTCCGTCCACGTGGTCGGCGAGGCCGGAGGCTCTTACGTGGACCGCCGCCGGTTCTTCGAGAGCCCAAACGCAGGCGGCACGGACTCCACGCAAACGCTTCTCGACGAGTCCGACTCCTTTTTCGAGGTCGGCCTCGCGGCCGACTTCGGCGCCAGAGGCCTGGACGTTTCGGCGATGTTCGTGGACGTAGGCCCGGACTTCTACAGCACCGCCGCCCAGAGCAAGCGCGTGGACTACACAGAGGACCGCGCGTCGTTCGACCGCGTCGGCCGCGACCGCGAGCAGCGCCGGATCAGCCTTTTCGACCTCACGCGCGATCCCGGCATCTACACCTTCCGCGTGGCGAACGCGCTGATGGGCTACGACCCGCGCTACAGCAACGTCCAGCCCTACGGCAAGGCGACGCCCAACCGCCGCGGCTTCCGGTTCAACGCCGCCTACGCCCCCACCGCCCCTGGCGAGGACGTGAACACCGGGTTCGACGACTTCGAGCTCGGCCTAGACGTGGCGCTCCTGCGCGAGATCCGAGGCCAGGGGACCGAGCTTCTGAAGGACTTCGTGCTCATCCGCGGGACCGCCGAGCTTCCGCTTTCGCGCTTCGTGCCGCTCCCGCTTCCGGTCGGCGTCACGCTCGGCGCGCAGTTCGAGGACACGAGCCGCGGCGGGGACGAGATCGAGCAGGTGGACCTGACCTCGACGCTGATTGAAGCCGGCCTCTCCGCCGAGGTCTACGACCGGCTCGACCTCCTCTTCGGCACCAAGTACCGCACCTCCAGCGGACGGGACTACGTGCCGCTGATCGAGAACTTCAACGACGTGCGGGACTTCCCCGCCCCGTTCGTCACCGACGACCACGAGACGCTCCTCGGCGGCGGCATCCGCTACCGGTTCAAGGACGACGTGTACCTCACCGTTCAATACCAGAGCTTCAGCTATGGCAAGGACGCGGAGCCGGAAAACGACTACCGGATCGGGCAGGTGTTCGCCCTCTACAGCATGACTTTCTAGCCCGATGCCTCTCTACAGACTTCCCGCCAGAGGCCTCCTCGCCTGCCTCGTTCTCCTGCTCGGTTTCACGGCCACAGGCTGCGACCACGGCCTAGAGCCCGACGGCCCCAACCTTATCGACCGCTTCGGGCCGTTCCGCCTCGTCACGCCTCTGGCGGCGAGCCAGCCGACGGCGGACTTCGCCTCTGGCGAGAGCGTGGTCTTCACGGCTGAGTTCAACAAGCAGGTGTCCTGGGTGCTCACGATCACGGGCCAGGAGAGCGGAGCCGTAAAGGTCATCGAGGGCTTTTCCAGCGCGCTGAACGCCCAGAATGCCACTTGGCGCGGCGGCACGACGGAGTTGCCCTTCTTCAAGGACGAGCCCGTTGATGCGGTCCTGACGATCCCGACCGAGGAGGCCCAGGCGCCAGAGGAGACCACGGCGAACGTCGAGGTCCTTACCGCGCGGGTCTATCCCGGCAACGTGTTCGAGGACTTCGAGGACGGCGCCGACATCTTTTTCGGCAACTTCGAGTTCGAGTTCAACACGGCCCAAACGGGCATCACCAGCGCCGTGCCCGCCGGTGAGGGGGACTCCTTCTACCGGCTTCTCAGCACGGGAGGCCCCGTCGTAGCCGACCCGTTCTTTATCGGCCTCGTGGACATCCGGCCACAGGGCCGCGGCGTGTTCACGGCGCCTACGACGGTCCCAGACGACCTGTATTTCAACTTCATGATCCGCGGCTTGGACCGGGACTTCACCATCGCGGTGATCCAGCTCATCACCGACGGAAACGGTACGGGCCAGTACGAAATGGACCAGGACACCGCCTTCCCGTTTGGGGACATCCCAATCACCTTTGATGGGTGGAGGCTGTTCAGCAAGTCCGTCGGTGAACTCGGCCTCACACAGGCGCAGGCGCAGAATATCGTCGCGGTCCGCGTCGTCTTGATCTCTGACAACAACGCGCAGCCGTCGACGCCTCTTCCTGTTGGCTTCGGCATCGACTACATCACGTTTACCGCCGGCGGCCCGTTGCAGCCGTAACCGCCCCCGCTCGTTCCATGGCTGACCTCCCTACCGCCCGTTCCATCCTCGCCTCTGGCGCGATGCTCGCGGCCCTCGCCCTCGGGGCCACAGGCTGCGTGCAGTTCCAGCCGGTCTCGCTGTACGACGCCGTGGAGGCCGCGCCCGTCCCCGAGCGCCCGCGGAAGCTCTCGCTCGCCGTCGAGCCGACGATCTACAGCGACCAGAACGACGACACCATCTGGTTCCAGGACGACACGAACTGCACCCAGGGCGCGCTGACAGAGGACGTGGTGTACGACGGCCGCCGCGCCGTACAGGTCAGCTGGGACCGCGGGGCTGAAGGGTGCGAGTGGGCCGGGCTCGGTTTCGGCTGGGACAACTGGGTCGGCAAGGACCTTTCCGAGGTGCTGCCCTACGCCGCCGTGCAGATGCACGTCCGCACCCAGGAGGGCAAGATGTATGGCCTGCCCATCGTGATGACGCTGGAGGACTACGCCGGCGGGATGGGCTTCGCGTACACCGGCAACCGCTACTTCGAGCGCCCCTTTATCGACGAGGAGTGGCAGACGGTCACCGTGCCTCTGGCGGCGTTCGAGTTGACCGAGGAGAACCTGGACCCGACGAACGTGAAGCAGATCATGTTCGAGCTCCAGCAGTCCGGGAGCATCTACATCGACGACATCTCGCTCATCTTCTACGAGGAGCCTGAGCAGGAACCCTGGATCATCCTCCCCGAGCGTCCTGATCCCACGGCGCTTCCCATCCAGCTGTTCGGCGACGCGTTTATCAACGACGACGGCTGGGGCCTGGTCACCGACGAGTGCCAGTCCATTCAGACCGTCGCCTCTGGCGCCAGAGGCCAGGTGCTGAGCCTCCAGTGGGACGTGCGAGACAACGGCTGCTATGAGGGCGTCATGGGCGTGAGCTGGGACCAGTGGTACCCGGTGGACGTGACCTCCATCGCGCCAGAGGCCGCGATCCAGTTCGACGTGCGGCTCCCCTCCGGTACCGCGACGCGCGTCCCCGTCCGCATTGGCCTGGAAGACTACAACCGCCAGCTCTCCCAGATCATCCTCGACGCGCGCTACGCCGATGCAGGCCAGTTCTCGACGGAGTGGCAGACGGTCACCA
>NZ_MQWB01000001.1:2709770-2765119 GCF_002257665.1 Rubricoccus marinus
CGCTGGCGCCAACTCGATCCGCACGTGGGGCGCGGGCGAAGCCATCGGCGTGCTGGACGAGGCGCACGAAAAGGGCCTCTCGGTCGTCTTCGGCCTGTGGACCGGGCAGGAGCGGCAGGGCTTCGATTACAACGACAGCAAGGCCGTGCAGGCGCAGCTCGCGCAGTTTCGCGAGGTCGTGCGCGAGTACAAGGACCACCCCGCGATCCTCATGTGGGGGCTGGGCAACGAGAACGACCTGTTCTACACCGACTTCAAGGTATGGGACGCGATCAACGACATCGCGGAGATGATCCACGAGGAGGACCCGAACCACCCCGTCATGCACGTCACGGCGGGACTGGACGTGGCCGAGGTGCAACTCATCATGGACCGCGCGCCTGCCATCGACGTGTACGGCATCAACACGTACGGCGAGCTCGTGGGCGGCACGAGCGAGCTCCGCTCCTACGGGTATGAAGGCCCAAGCGTAGGCACCACGCTCCGGCGCGCCGGCTGGGACGGCCCGTACGTGATCGCGGAGTGGGGCCCGGATGGGCACTGGGAAGTCCCCAAGACGGCGTGGGGCACACCCATCGAGCAGACGAGCCACGAAAAGGCGCAGATGTACCGCATCCGCTACGAGCGCGGCATCGCGGCCGACAAGGCGCGCGGCATCGGCTCCTACGCGTTCCTGTGGGGCGACAAGCAGGAGACCACGCCGACGTGGTACGGCATCTTCACGCCGGGCGGCTTCGAGACTGAGGTCTTGGACGAGCTCCAGTACCTCTGGACGGGCGCCTACCCCGACAACCGCGCGCCCGCCATCACGGCGTACACCGCCAATGGGCAGGACCGCTACGCCAGCGTCTACGCCGACGCCCGCTCCCGCGTGACCTTCGAGGCGACGGTTACGGACCCCGACGGCGACAACCTCCGCTACGAATGGGAGCTGCTGCCCGAGAGCACCGACATCCGGGCCGGCGGCGACGCCGAGGCCCGCCCCGACGCCGTCCGCATCGACGCCGTCCGCCGCGACGGTGGCACGCTCGAAATGCGCGCCCCGACGACCGACGGCCCGTACCGCATGTTCGTCTACGCCTACGACGGCAACGGAAACGTGGCCACGGCCAACTTCCCGTTCTACGTCGGCCAGCCCGCCAACTAACCTCTGGCGCGGCCCCTGCGGTTTCCGCATCGCGGCTTTGCCTTGCCCATCGCCAGAGGCCTCTGGCGACGCCTTTCTCTCCCCATCATGACGTCCCGCATCCGCCCCCTTCTTCTCGCCTTCGGGCTCCTCGCCATCGGCGCGGGCGTCGCGGTGGGCTGTGACAACTCCGTCGACCAGGTCGTCCCTGATCCGATGGCTACCCCGGACGGGTGGGCTCTGGTCTGGTCCGATGAGTTCGACGGGAGCGAAGTCGACGAGACCAAGTGGAGCATCACGTCGGGCGACGGCTGCCCGGAGCTGTGCGGGTTCGGCAACAACGAGCTCCAGATCTACACCCGGGACAACCACACGGTCGCAGACGGGCTCCTCACGATCACGGCGCGACAGGAGGCCGACGGCGGGTACACCTCGACCAAGCTGGACTCCAAGGGCAAGGGCGACTGGACGTACGGCCGGTTCGAGATCCGCGCCAAGCTCCCTCAGACGCAGGGCATCTGGCCCGCCATCTGGATGCTCTTCTCCGAGGACACCTACGGCGGCTGGGCGGCCTCTGGCGAGATCGACATCATGGAGAACATCGGCAGCCGCCCGGACGAGGTGTTCGGCACGCTGCACTACGGCGGCCCGGCGCCGGCCAACGTGTTCTCGGGCGACGAGCTCCAACTACGGGACGGCAGCACGTTCGCGGACGACTTCTACGTGTTCGCCATCGAGTGGGAAGAAGGCGAGATCCGGTGGTACGTCAACAACGTGCTCTACCAGACCCAGACCTCGGACGACTGGTACACGACGGGCAGCGACGACCCGGCGGCGCCGTTCAACCACGACTTCTTCCTGCTGCTCAACGTCGCCGTCGGCGGCAACCTCCCCGGCCCGCCGGACGAGACGACGGTCTTCCCGCAGACGATGCAGGTGGACTACGTCCGCGTGTACGAGCGCTCCGAGTAGCGCCGCCAGAGGCCTCTGGCGGCTGGGTGAGGCAGGGCCGTTGCCGGCCCGAGCCTCTGGCGCTTTCCGCAGCCATGCCGTTCGCGAACGGGCGGCTTCGTGCCTCCTTAGGCATCGCGGAGCATCTGGGCGAAGTCGTTCGGAAGCGGACTGGCCTCGATAGCCTGCGCTGTCTCCTCCACGTCGTACTCCACGCGGATGAACTCGGCAGAACAGTATCCAGGGTCTGTCTTCGGGCGCTCTGAATCGACGGTCAGCAGTACATAGCACGAGCGCGGGTCGCCGTCCTTGGGCTTGCCAACGGAGCCGATGTTGACGGCGTGTCGGTACAGCGTTTCGCCCGTCTCGGTCTCGACCGCGAGAGCCTTGTGGTACGGCTTGTGGGTGTGGCCTACGAGCATCACGTCGGCTCTAGCCTCGGTCATCCGCTTTAGGATCAAATCGTCAGGCCGGTCCTCGAACAGGTACTCATTGATCCGACGCGGACTGCCATGGACCATCAGCACCTCGATGGGTTCAGCTTTCCGCTCGCGCGGCGGCGCCAGTGTCACGCGAAGATGCCGGGGGAGACTCCGGAGATATCGCCGCGTCGCGTCGGTAACGGCCCCGTTGGTATATGCGATGGACTCAGCTCCGCGAGCTTTGTCCTCGTCGGTCAGGTAGGCGCACCCACAGTCGTCGGAGCCCAGCCCAACGCCCTCGTCGTAGTTGCCAGCGATCGTCGCAATACCCCGCTCTTGAACGGCGGTCACGACTTCATTGGGCCACGTCGCGTATCCAACAAGGTCCCCGAGGCAGTACACGGCGTCGACCTCCCCGCGGCCAAGCCGCGCGTCGATGTCGCGCAGGACCGCTTCGAGGGCGGGAAGGTTGGCGTGGACATCGGAAAAGACGGCAAACGTTGTAGTCATGAGAGGGAGTGGAGGAATGAGAGGGTCTAGACGAGAACGGCGTCGCCGGCGAGCGCGCGAAGGCGGCTCGCACCAACTGGCGGCTCGGGCAAGTACGGGAGGACCGCCAGGCGCGGACCGTCGGGCCCTGTCGGAGCGTGATCGCGCGCCACCGCCTCTATTTCTGGTCCCTCTGCCGCAGCCCGGGCCGCGAGCAGCGGATCGGTTGGACGGGCGGCAGCGAGCGAGCGGTTGACAACCCACGCGAACGGCTCAACGCCAGCACGTTGGAGGTCCGCTTGAAGCGCAGCGGCCTCACGAACCGGCGTGGTCTCCGCAAGGGTGACGACCAAAACGCGAGTAAACGCAGGGTCCTGGAGGCGCATCAGCGGCGTCGTCACGCGTCCGTCGGGAAGCCCGCTCGACCGCAAGACCTCGCGGTGGTAGCTGCCCGTCGCGTCGAGGAGCAAGAGAGTGTGGCCGGTCGGCGCTGTGTCCATCACCACAAACCCACGCGCGGCCTGACCAACAGCGCGGCTGAAGGCGTGAAACACGGCGACCTCCTCGGTGCACGGGCTCCGCAGATCCTCGAAGAGGATCTGTAGGGCGTCGCTATCGAGGCTCGCCCCCTTTGTTCGGAGCACGCGCTCGGTGTAGCGGCGAGTCTCCTCGGCCGGATCTATCCGGCTCACGGAAATCTGGCCTGGCACGTCATCACCTAGTGTGTCGCTCAGGTGCGCCGCCGGGTCGGTCGTCGTGAGGTGAACGGCGTGGCCTCGCCCGGCGAGTTCGGCGGCAACAGCTGCGGCAACGGTCGTTTTTCCCACGCCGCCTTTGCCCATCACGAGGACGAGCCCCTTTCCGTCGGCCTCCACTTCGTCTACGATTGCCGCGAGGTCGCCAACCTCGCTCGGGAGCACTGAAGAACTCACCTCTTGGGGTAGAGGACGAGCTTCGTGACCGGAGGCCAAGTCCCGGAGCGCCGACAACCCGACCAAGTTATGAGGCCGGAGCGCGAGGGTCTCAACTGGAAGCGCCGCGAGTGACGCAGGGAACTCTTCTAGCGAAACCTGTGCCTGACGTTCGATTGCCGCTGCGAGAGGGTCTCCTGGGTCTGTCGCCTGGAACATGCCGTTGACGACCAGTCGCTGCCCTGCCACGCCAAGCGCGGAGAGCTCCGCCGCGGATCGCGCCGCTTCTGCGAGCGCTGACGGCTCGGGCCGTGCCACCAACACCAGGATCGTTCGCGCGGGATCGCGAAGCGCTTGGGCCGCTGCCTGATACCTCTCGCGCTGAGTTTCCAGCCCACTTGCAGGTCCCAGGCACGAAGCCCCGCCGGGGTTCTCATCGATAAAGCCGCTCCATGCCGCAGGCAGTTCGAGAAGCCGGAGTGTGTGCCCCGTTGGAGCCGTGTCAAACACGACCACGTCGGCGCCAGAGGCCTCGCCCTCACCTGCCAACATCGATGCGAAGCGGTCGAACGCGGCGATTTCAGTCGTGCAGGCACCTGAGAGGCCTTCCTCGATGCCCCTCAAGGCATCATCAGGTAACACGCCTCGCATGGGGCCCACGACGCGCTCGCGGTACTCGCGGGCGGCCGCTTCGGGATCTACGTTGAGAGCTCGCAAGCCTGGAACCGTCGCGACGTCAGAGGCCGTCGGCCCTACGGGCGCACCGAGCACGTCGGCAAGGTTGGAGGCAGGATCGGTCGAGACGAGAAGCACGCGGCGGCCGGCGTCGGCGAGCGCAACAGCCGTCGCGCACGCCAGAGACGTTTTGCCAACGCCGCCCTTGCCCGTAAAGAAGAGAGTGGGTGTTGGGGACTCGATAAAGGACAGCATGGTGGAGGAGCGAGGGGGCAAGTACAGGGCTAGCAACACGACGAGCCGGGGCCAAAATTGGCGACGCCCAGACCGATGACGGGCATGGGGTCGGCACACACGATCGACGCTAGCTCAGCGCGGCTCGGGTACCGACCGTGCGAGACGATGCGCCCCCCAATCACGAGAAGCGGTAAGACGGACGTTCCAACGACGTTCACGGCCTGCACTACTGAGGGCTCGGCCACGAACGCCTCGGGCTGCTGAGCGAGGTTGAACCGCTCGACAGCGACGCCAGAGGCCTGCAGAGCCACAAGATCAGCGGCAAACTGGACGAGGGCTGGGTCCACATCGGGCCCGCATACGCCTGTGGAGCAACACTGTGGTGGGTCATAGACACGGAGCGTGGTCGCGCCCGTAGTCGCCGGGGGGGCGGCATCTGTCGCCGGGCGCGTGCCGCGGACGGTGATGCTGAAGAGTGAGGCTTCGGCGCCGCCGGGCAGGAGGTCGGTTGGCAGAGCGATCGGCCGCTCGGTGACGACTTCGACTCCGTCGAACCCGGCGTCAGCCAGGAGTGCGAGGTAGTCGTCCTGGTCCAGCGCGCCGGCCACACAGCCGGCGTAGAGTTCGGCGGAAGCTCGGGTGGATGCCGGCAGTTCCCCCCGGCTCACGACGTCGGAAATGCAGAAGTGGCCGCCCGGACGGAGCACGCGTGCCGTCTCGGCAAACGCCTGGGCCTTGTCGGGAACGAGGTTGAGTACGCAGTTCGAGATGACGACATCGACTGCCGCGTCGGGGAACGGGAGCGCCTCGATGTCACCGCACTCAAATCGGACGTTGGTGTACCCCAGCGCAGCAGCGTTCTGGCGAGCTTTCTCGACCATTCCGGGCGTGAAGTCGACGCCGAATACTTGCCCGCTGTCGCCGACTACGCGTCGAGCTACAAAGGCATCGAGGCCTGCACCGGCGCCGAGGTCGAGGACCCTTTGCCCCAGCGCGAGCCCAGCGTGCTCGACCGGGAGCCCACACCCGAGTCGCAGATCGGCCGCGCTGACGTACCCATCAACACCGTCATAGGCGTCGCCGATCATCTCGATCTCGGTTTCACATGAGTTGTCTGGACCGCAGCACGAGAGAGCTTCGCCGCGAGCGACAGCGGCGTACTTGTCGCGGACGGACTGGCGGAGGGCGGCGTCGGAGAGCGTGTTGGTCATGTCGGGGCGAGGAGCCGTATCAGAGAGGGAGAGCAAAGGGTGAGGGCGCGCGGTCGCCGTAAACCGCGCGGTACGCCGGGACAGCCAAGAGCGCACCTAGTGTGGGGCCGACGAGGTAGACCCAGAGAGCACTCAGCCCGCCCGCGCCGGTCGCCGCGCCGATGACGGCCGGCCCGATGGAGCGCGCCGGGTTCATAGATGCCCCCGAGATCGGGCCGCCCATCAACGCCTCGAACGCGACGGTCCCCCCGATGGCGACGCCCGCCAGAAGCCCGACCTCTCGCGCACCAACGGCTACGCCCAGGATGACGAACATGAGCAGGAACGTGAGCACGCCCTCGAGCACTCCGCTCTGAAGGGCCGTCCCACCCGGGACCGTCTGGCCCAGCGTGGTGGAGGACGGAAAAAGGGCCGCGATCAAGCCGCTGGCGACGAGGGCACCCATGACCTGAGCGAGCGCGTACGGCACGACGCGAGCAGCGGGAAACCGCCCGGCAGCCCAGAAAGCAATGGTGACAGCCGGGTTGATGTGGGCGCCAGACACCTCACCGACGCTGTAGATCACCGCCATGACCGCGAGCCCGAACGAGAGCGCTACGCCGGTGTGGCCAAGCGCCCCCGTCTGAGCGTCAACTACGACGGCGCCAGTGCCTGCGAAGACGAGGGCGAACGTGCCGAACCCCTCTGCAAGCGACGCCCGCCAGGTAGATGGAGGGAAGGCCCGTGCGGCGTCAGCAGCCATTGTCGGAGCAGTCGCCGCCTCTGGCGAGGGAGTCGAGGATGGGGCCGAGAAAGCCCAAGAACCCATCGGCGAGCCCGCGAAGCGCGTCTGCGTCGATGCAGTAGCACGACCGTGGTCCATCGACCTCACCGCGGACGAGGCCCGCCGCTTTGAGCGCCTTCAGGTGCTGGGAGACCGTGGCCTGAGCCAGGGGGAGTTCGTCGACGACCTCGCCGCAGACGCACGTTCCGCGCGCGGCCAACGTCTGCATGATGGCGAGCCGCGCCGGGTGGCCAAGTGCTTTAGCGGCCTGAGCGAGGCGCACGAGGTCGGGGGGGAAGAGGTCTGTCTTGGCTTGCATAGTCATCGCTTATCGTAGATATACGATAGCTACAATGTCCTTCCCTGTCAACCTCGAGGACCGCTCTCCCTCCTACTTGCGAACGAACGCCAGAGGCTCCGGCCGTAGACAGACCAGAACGTGACCTGCCTCTGGCGCCGACTGGACCGAGACATGGCACCGCGAGCGCACGATAGCCGGGCGGTTCAGGAGCCGCTGGCGCGTGGTCACAAGGCCTCCAGTCCAGTCCGCCTCACCCGGCAGGTCGCTAGCGACCTCGCGCGGCGCGAGACCGCAGAGCGATGGACGCTAGATGTCGCAGCTCACCCGCATCGCGATCGCGCAAGTAGCAGCCCCAACCAGACCATGCGTAATCGCACGCCCCCATTCCCGCCCGTGCACCCGCAGCGCTACGCGGCGCTTGGTAGCGATGGCATAAGCCCCACCTCGATCCTCGCGATGGAGCCCGTGCGGCCGAAGACCTCTGCGCTGGCCTCTGGCGAAAGCGCCGCACCGTCTACCTCCGTCGTTTCGCCAGAGGCTGCGACGAGGCGGAGCGACGGCGCCTCGGACCGCGTATAGACGACCGGCACCTGGCAATACGTGAACGCCAGCGAGCCGGCGTGGAGCGCGAGCGTTTGGGCGTCGCCGTGGACGTCCACGAAGTGGAACGTGGCGCTCTCGGTCAGGAACTCGTCCGCGCGCAAGAGGCTCGGGCGGAACACGATCCGGCCCCCTTCGATGTGCACGCCGAGCTCGCCCCAACGGCACAGGATGTCCTCTTTGACCTGCCCGGTCATGCCGGGCTGCTTGGCGCCCGCGTGGCCCGGCGTGTGGGAGTACGCGTCGGTCGGGAAGGCGCCGTAGGCCTGGGGCGTTTTGCTGCCGCCGAGACCAGCGCGGATGTCGTAGTACGCCTCGGCGAGCGCATCCAGCGTGCCAGCATCGGCGCCCGCGTCGTGAGCGCGAAGAAAGGTCTCCTGCGCGGCGAGCGCGAGCTTGGAGACCATGTGCCAATAGATGCTGCCCAGCCCTTCGTAGCCGAAGAATGTGCCGGAGCGGCCGGTGTACGCGCGGTGGTCGAACACCTCCTCGAAGGTCGCCAGCACGCCAGAGGCCTCTTGCGCGACGAGGTCCGCGTGGGGGCCGGTGCGTAACGCGTCGAGCGCGACTTCGAGGTCGGTTTTGTTGCGGAAGGCGCCGTTGAAGTGGACGCCGCCTCGCACGTCGCGCACGACGACGCTCGTGTCGCCCGCATCGAGGAGCGCCTGCAACAGCGGTGACGACTCGACGGCCTCTGGCGGGACGTTGTTCTTCTCCAGAAAGCTCGGGAGCTCGCGGTCCGGGTAGAGTCGGTAGCTGTGCTGGTCGGCGCGGTAGATGCCGCTGGCGCGGAGCGCGCGGAGCACGTCCAGCGAGGCCTGGGGCGAGAGCACGCCCGCGTCCAGCGCGGCGACCTGCCCTTCGAGCATGGCGTAGAGATGGCCCACGCCGATCTCGTCGCCAGAGGCCGTCATGAGGTTGTAGGCGTGGTACAGCCCGTCCTCGCGGCGGTTGACGGCGATGGTGTGGTCCGCGAAGGCCTGCGCGCGGTCCAGCAGCGCGCGGACGTTACTCAGCGGCACCTCGCGGACGTCGCCCGAGAGCCCATCGGCGTAGAGCCTCTGGCGGTAGGCGCTGCCCGCCTCACCGAGTGCGTCCACGACCTCTTTGCGCTCGGCGTCCGTCAGGTCGCGGTCGGCACGGTCCGCGAAGCGCCCGAACGCGTCGGAGACGGCATTGAGCAGGTCGGCGACCTCGGCGGAGAGCTCGACGCTCTCGCCAGAGGCCGGCGCGAGGATCTCGCGCAGCACGTCGAGGTAGCGGCGGAGCGCGAACAGCGTCACCATGGAGACGCCGTAGCCGACGAGGGCGTTGTTGGCGTCGTTCCACTCGGGGCGCTGCGTGTTCATCCAGATGCCGCCCTCGGGGATGAAGTTGGTCAGCTTCGCGAGGAGTGGGACGAGCAGCTTCTCCGCGAGCGTGACGAGCAGTACATCGCCAGAGGCATCCTGGAGCAGCTTGCCGTCGGCGCCGATGGCCTCGACACGGCGCTCGATCTCCTCCTCCAACTCGGCGTCGAACTCGACGGTGTCGTGCGGATCGCGCAAGAGGTCGGCGTACGGCTTGATGCGGTACGGGACGTTGGCGTACGAGAACCGGCGGCGCGAGAGGAGCGCATCCAGACGCCCCGGGTGGTGCGCGCCCGAAAGGACGAGCAGCCGCAGGAGGTAGATCAGCTGGTGATCTCCCCAGTAGCCGATGTAGCTCCACGGGTCGTCGGGCTCGATGGTCTCCCAGTCGATGCCCTCGTCGGTGATGCGGTACGGGTTGTAGCCGTCTGCGGTGGAGGCGCCGAGGAACGTGGCGATAAAGCCCTCCAGGTACTCCGGGTACGAGCGGCCAAGCGCTTCCCAGTTCTGGAAGATGTCGCGCCAGTTGCCTTCGTAGCCGCGCTTGATGCTCCCGTCCTCGTTTTTGAGGTCGATGGTAAAGTGGTTCCACGGGCGGCTGGGGTCGCCGTGGCGCCGGCTAAAGCTCAGCGGCAGGTACGCCGCGCACAGCCGCTCAAGCTGCGGGCCTCTGGCGCGCGAGTCCTCGCGCAGCGCCTGGACGGTTACGCGCTCGGGGAGGCTATCGAAGAAGTCCGCGTGGGCGTCCGCCAGAGGCCGGTTGTGGTGCGCCACGTACGCGCGCACATCGTCGCGGACCAGGCTGTAGCCCTCGTCGAAGACGCCGCCGCGCATGATGTTGAACATCACGTTCATGCGGTGGCGCGCGGTCGTCATCGGCTCGGCGGTCAGTTGCTCGGCGTCGGCACCAGCGGCCAGGCGGCACAGCCGCTCCGTTCCCGCCTGCACGTCCGCGGCGACGGCCGTTCTCAAGTAGTCCAGCTTGCCGGCCTCGGGGCTCAGCAGGTCGACAAGCGCGATCACGTCCGCCGCGTCCTGCTCAATGTCCGCGACGGTCTCCCAACTCTTCGACTCGCCCCCGCCGAGCTCGACGGTGGCCTCGATGAAGTACGCGCCGCGCTCGGCGCGGACGGCGTCTTCTGGCGCCAGAGGCTGGCCCGTGCGGAAGCGGTCGAGCTGGCGCGAGGAGAGCAGGATCGTGTCGGGGTCGAGGCCGACGGACCAGACGACTGTGGCCTTAAGCGCTTCGCTGGGCTCGGCCTTGTCGACGGGGATCGCGCTCAGCGTGAACAGGCCGAGCGTGGTGCCGCTGACGCGTTCGTTCTTTTTGTAGGCGTCGGTCAGCACGCTGCGCGTCGCCTGCATCTCGCGGCTGATGCCGTACGGCATGAGGTTCTGCAGCCCGTCCAAAACGCGGACGCGCGCGCCCGCTTCCGCGGTGAGCTCGGAGCGCTTGACGAAGCCGAACCGCTCGCTCGTGCACCACGTGACGGCAAACGTCAGGCCGAGGTCGTCGTTGGTCTCCTCGAACCGGAGGCGGTCGCCCTGCAGGCTCTTGGTCAGGCTCCGCCGCGTGCGGTAGACGCCCGCGTAGCGGTCCGAGAACGGCTCCCAGAGCCTGGCGCGCGCGGCGCTCTCGCCGTCGCCAGAGGCCTCTGGCGTGACGAGGAGGAGCGTCTTGCTGCCCGTCTGGCCCTGCGCGTCGTGGATGCGGTCGACGGTCTCGTAGGGGAACAGCGGGTGGTCCGGCGAGTGGCGCCCGGCGCTGAGCGAGCCCAGACTGCTCGCGAACAGCCAATGGTCGGCGTCGCTGACGACGCTGACGAAAAAGGGCGCCATCCGGTCGACGTTCTCGATCCGGTAGCTCTCCACCCCGTCGACGGTCACGAACTCCCCCCGTACGGCTCCCGCGTTGCGCTGCACCGCGCGGTCTCCGATGGCAACCCCTAGCGCGTCGGCCTCTGGCGCTAGCGGCGCGTCCGTCGTCTTGTTCGTGCGTGTCATCGTGGTCTCGCCTCCCCTCTCGCCCGGGCGTTCTCCCCGCGAAAGCGGGAATTCAGAGCGGCAAGCAAGAGAGGAATCAGGTCTCGGGAAATCAGGAAAAGAAGCCGGCGGGGTCCCGCGTCTCAGAGTGGGCGCGTGATCGGCGCCTCTGGCGCCAGAGGCTAGTCCACCGGCTCGTAGTCGCCGACGTGGAAGGGGATGTTGGCGTGCGCGGCGTGGTTCTGGCCGTCGAAGACGTACACGAAGAGGCGGTAGGCGCCGGGCGTCTCGGGCGCAGTTACCGCTACCTCGGCGGCCTCTGGCGCGTCGATGGAGCCGGGGATGAGCTGCGGGACGGACTCGTCATCGCCGCCTTCGCTGAGGTCTTTTTGCTCCTCGCGGACCTCCCAGCGGTAGCGGAGGCCGTCGCCGTCGGGGTCGGACGAGGAGACGGCCGCGGGTACGGTCTGGCCGGGGTCGAGTTGGATGGCGTCGAGCGCGCCGCGGCCGTCGAGCGTGACGGCATCGAGGCGGGGAGCGCGGTTGGCGGGGACCTTCTCGGTCCACAGCTCCTCCATCGTGCCGATGGATTCGGTCTCTTCGCCAGAGGCCAAGAACATGCCGTACCACGTGTCCGTGCGCTCCTGCTTCTGGCCCCAGAGGAACACGTAGGAGCCCAGGATCTGCTCGCGGTTGCTCAGGATGGCCGTGCGGTAGCGGGAGCCGTAGAGGTCGGCTTTGACCGACGAGTTGTTCTCGATCGGCGCGCCCCAGGGTGTTGTAGGTACTTCCCAGTGGCCCGTCGCGCCCCACTCGGTGATGACGAGCGGGCCGTCCCAGCCGGCGTCCGCGATGCGCTGCGGAAGGTTCTCGATGTCGGCGTACATCTGGATGCTGAGCAGGTCCAGGCTCGGCGCGCGCTCGCGGATGTCCTCCACCAACTCGGGGCCGATGCCCGCGAGCATCGTCGTGGTCGGGTGGTTGGGGTCCACCTCGTGGATCATCTCGCTGATGCCGTTGACGGCGTCCCAGACCGCCGGGTTGTCGGCGCCCAGGTTGAGCTCGTTGCCGATGCCCCACATGAGGAGCGCCGGGTGGTCCTTGAGCTCCATCACCTCGGCGCGCACGCGCTCTAGTTGCGCCGCGACCGCTTCCTCATCGTCATAATCGAAGCCGAACACGCCTCGCCCCTGCCCCTCGCGCTCGCGGGCGATCTCCAGGCCCATCGTGACCATCAGGCCCGCGGCGTGAGCGCGGTCCAGCACCTCCTTGCCTGTGGCCTCGCCGTTGTCCGTCCGCCACGTGCGGAACGAGTTGGCGCCGTGCGCCGCGAGGGCCTCCACGTCGCCGAATTCCAGCCCGGCGCCCTTGATGTAGAACGGTTCGCCGTCCACGAACAGCCCGTAGCCGGTGCTGTCGCCGCGGACCTCCACCTTCGCGGGTCCCTCGGTGGCGGCCACGGCGGTCTCGCCAGAGGCCTCTGGCGCGGACGGGTTGCACGCAGCGAGAGCGAAGAGGCCCAGGAGGGCGCAGCAGGAGCGGAACAGCATGGGAGAGCGGGAATGCGTGGATGGCGCCAGAAGCCGGGCCTCTGGCGCCAGAGGCTAGATGGCCGGTGAGACCTGCGGCGCCTCGGGCGCGCGGACCAGTTGGGCCTCCAGCTCTTCGAGCGACTTGCCCTTGGTCTCGGGGACGACGAACAGGACGAACACCAGGCCAAAGGCGGCGATCACGCCGAAGACGGCGAACGTCGTCGCAGCGCCGAGGGCGGCGAGTTCGACGGGGAAGATCTGCTGCACGGCAAAGCTCACCGCCGAGTTGATCAGCCCCACGAACGAGATGGCGATGCCGCGGATGCGGTTGGGGAACAGCTCGGAAAAGAGCACCCACATCACCGGCCCGAGCGAGACCGCGAAGGCGGCCACAAAGCCCAGGATGCCGATCAGGATCAGCGTCGGGTTGATGGTGATCGCCGAGGTGATCAGCGGCGCCTCGTACTCCGTCGCCGCGGACTCGCCGAGGGCGCCCTGGAGCGCCGTCTTAAAGGCCACGTCGTTGCCGTACGTCTGCCCCACGAGAGGCGCCAGCGCGGCGGCCTGCTCACCGGTCATGCCCTCTGGGACGCCAGAGTCCGTCTCGGTTGTTGCTGCCTGGAGGTCGGGGAGCGTGTAGGTGGCCTGGCCGAAGCCGTACGCCAGGAGTCCCATCGCGAGCGTGATGCCAATCAGGCCGCCGATGAGCAGCGGCTTACGCCCGAGCTTGTCGATCAGCGCGATGGCAATCAGCGTGAACACGAGGTTGATGACGCCCACGAAGATGGCCTGCACAAACGACGCGTCGGTCCCGATGCCGGACTGCTCGAAAATGGTCGGCGCGTAGAAGAACACGGCGTTGATGCCCGTCGCCTGCTGCACGATGCCGATCACGACGCCGATGGTGACCACGAGCCGGAGCGAGGGCATAAAGAGCTCCCGGAGGCTGCCCTTCTCCTTCTGCGCATCCGCGGCCATGCTCTTCTGGATCTCGTCCATCTCCTGCATCGCCGCCACGTTGCCGACGGCCATCTGCATGATGGGCAGCGCCTCGTCCTTGCGGCCCTTCATGAGCAGCCAGCGCGGGCTCTGCGGCACGAAGAACAGCCCGACGAAGTACAGGACCGCTGGGAGCGCCTCTAGGCCGAGCATCCAGCGCCAGGGGCTCTCCACAAACCCCATCGACTGCGCCCACTCGGCGGGGGAGTCCGCGAGCTGGAGGATGAGGTAGTTGGTAAAGAACGCGACGGTGATGCCGAGAACGATGTTGAGCTGGTTGAACGACACCATCCGGCCGCGCGACTCCGGCGGCGCGATCTCCGCGATGTAGAGCGGCGCGATGATGAGCGAGGCGCCAACGCCGAAGCCGCCGATCATGCGCGCGATCACAAGCGTCACAAACGAGGGCGCAAACGCCGACGCAATGGCCGAGATGGCGTACAGCGTCGCGGCCACGAACAGCACGTTCCGGCGCCCAAAGCGGTCGCTGAGCGGCCCCGATACCATCATCGCGAGCGTCGCCGTGAGCGTCAGCGAGGCGACGGAGAAGCCGAGCTGGCCCTTCGTGAGCGCGAACTCGGTCTCGATAAACCCGACGACGCCCGAGATGACGGAGGCGTCGAAGCCCATGAGGAAGCCGCCGAGCGCTACGATGAGCGCGGTTCGGACGACGTAGAAGCGATTCGGCATAGACCCTCAGGAAGATGTGGGAGAGCGCCTGGGTCCCCTCCTCTGCCCCCCCGGACCGCGCCGGGGGCCTCTGGCGGAGGCGTAGATTGCGGACCTGAAAACGTTTTCAGACGTTCAGCATGATAGAACCCTGAAGGCTACGGGCGCAAGCGCTTCCAGCCGCCTCTGGCGCCCATAGACCGGCCTTCAGCCCACCTGCCACGCCCCCCGATGCGTCTCTGTTTCCTGGCCTTCGCGCTTGTCCTCACCAGTTGCGGTGGCGCCCGCGTGCCCGCGCCAGAGGCGCCCCGCCCGGCCTCTGGCGAACCGGCGCCCGACACGCCGGCGCAGATCCAGACGCCGAGCGCAGCCGGGAACACGGCGCCCGGCCTCGCCTCTGGCGACTCGACGCGCGTCGCGCCCGACGCCTCGCGCCTGTCGCTGGCGCCGCGTGGCCCGGTCCAGACCGATCTGGCCGACTCCCAGGTCTACCTCCGCGAGGCGAGCGTCCACCCGGCGCCAGAGGCCGATCCCCGCGTCGACGCGCTGCTGGGGCAGATGACGCTGGAGGAGAAGGTGGGCCAGATGACGCAGATCACCCTAGAGGTCATCGCGGACAAGCGCCAGAGGCCGTACATGGTGGACCGCGCCAAGCTGCGCCGCGCTGTGGAGGATTTCCACGTCGGCAGCGTGCTCAACGTGGTGGACGAGGCCTACACCGTAGACGAGTGGCGCGAGATCACGGGCGTCGTCGACAGCCTCTCGCGCGCCTCGCGGCTGGGCGTGCCGGTCCTCTACGGCATCGACGCCGTGCACGGCGCCAACTACACGCGCGGCGCGGCGCTCGTGCCGCAGAACATCGGGCTCGCGGCCACCTTTAACCCGGCGCTCGTGCAAGAGGCCGCGGCGGTCACGGCGCGCGACATCCGCGCGGGCGGTCTGCCGTGGGACTTCGCGCCCGTTCTCGACATCGGTCGCCACGTCGCGTGGTCGCGCTTCTACGAGACGTTCGGCGAGGACGTGCACCTCGCGAGCGTGATGGGTGTGGCCCAGGTGCGTGGGCTCGAAGGCGACGACCTCGCCTCTGGCGTCCGCGCCGCGGCCACAGGCAAGCACTTCCTGGGCTACAGCGGCCCGCGAACAGGCCGCGACCGCAGCAGCGCATTTATCACCGAGCGCGAGTTGCGCGAGTACTACGTCCCGCCGTTCCAGGCCGCCATCGACGCGGGCGTGGCGACGATCATGATCAACTCGGGCGACATCAACGGCGTCCCCGTCCACGCCAGCCATGACCTCCTCACGGGCCTCTTGCGCGACGAGATGGGCTTCGAGGGCGTAGCGGTCACGGACTGGGAGGACATCAAAAAGCTCGCGACCCTGCACCGCGTCGCGGAGAATGAGCGCGAGGCGACCAAGATGGCCGTGCTCGCGGGCGTGGACCTCAGCATGGTGCCCAACGACTTCTCGTTCCACACCACGCTCGTGAGCCTCGTGCGCGACGGCGAGGTGCCTCTGGCGCGCATCGACCAGGCCGTGCGGCGCATCCTCACGCTTAAGAGCCGCCTCGGCCTGCTGGACGCGCCCGCCGCCACCGGGTCGACGCCAGAGGCCGTGACCGCGCCCGCCTCGCGCGCGCTCGCGCTCCAAGCCGCTCGCGAGTCCATCACCCTCCTCCGTAACCGACCGGACGCCTCTGGCGCCCCGCTCCTGCCGCTCTCGCCAGAGGCCAACGTCTTCGTGACTGGCCCAGCCGCCACGTCCATGCGCGCGCTCAACAACGGCTGGACCTATACGTGGCAGGGCGACGGCCGCGCCGACCTCTACATGCCCGAAGGCCGGACCGTCCTAGACGGCATCCGCGCCATCGCGCCAGAGGCCACCTACGAGCCGGGCGCAGGATTCGACGGGAGCCTGGACCTGGAGGCTGCGGCCTCTGGTGCCCGCGCCGCCGATGTGGCGGTCGTCGTGCTAGGCGAGGAATCGTACGCCGAGGTGCCGGGCAGCGTGACCGACATGTGGCTGCCCGACGCCCAACTCGCGCTGCTGGACGCCGTCGCCGCGACGGGCACGCCGGTCGTGCTGGTTCTGGTAGAGGGCCGTCCGCGCATTCTGGGCGAGCACGAAGCGGGCGCCGACGCGCTCGTGATGGCCTACAACCCGAGCCACGAGGGCGGCCAGGCCATTGCCGAGGTGCTGTTCGGCCGCGTCAACCCGAGCGGGCGCCTGCCGTTCACCTACCCCTCCGGCCCCAACATGCTCGTCGCGTACGACCGCACGCTCTCGGACGACGTGGACACGAGCTACGGCTTTACCGGCTTCCAGCCTCTGGCGCGCTTCGGCGACGGCTTTGGCTACACGACGTTTGCGACCTCGGGCCTCACCGTCGCGCCAGAGGCCGAGATAGGCGAGCCTCTGGCGGTAACGGTCACCGTCCAAAACACCGGGGCCGTGGCCGGACACGAAGTCGTGCTGCTCTACGTCTCCGACACGGTGGCGAGCGTCGCGCCCGCGACTGAGCGACTCGCGCGTTTCGCGAAGGTCTACCTGGAGCCCGGCGAGAGCCGCACGCTCACGTTCTCGCTCGATCCCGCCGCGCTCTCGTTCGTGGACGCCAGAGGCCGCCGATTGGTGGAGCCGGGCGCGTTCTCGGTCCGCGTCGCGGATCAGACGGCCGAATTCGTGCTCACCGGCGACGCGCCGCTCGTCCTCTCCACGCCCGCGCGATAGCGCCTCACCTATCGCCTGGAACAGACGCTCCGTTCACTTCCGCTACGCTCCATCCTGGGCCTCTGGCGGCGAGATCCTTTGCGCCAATCCGGACGGCCGCGGTAAGGCTAGGCGCGAGATGGAGTCTTGCCCACTTCGATGACCGCTTCTAGCGATTCGCCGACGTACACAAGGCCGCGAATGGCCATGCCAAGGATGAGGAAGAGAAAAGGCGGGAAAAGCAGGATGCTGAGAATCCACATGGGAGTGGGGAGCGGTGTGCACGTGTCGTTCTGATTCCCCCTATCAACGCTGCTACGCGGTGGTTGTCGCACCGCTCGGCTCCTGAAAGCCCTTCCTGTGCAATGACTTAACACCGAAGCGCTTCCGGGAGGGCTTCCACCCTTCCCCTCCTGTCTGCATGAGCCGTCGCCGAGCCTTGGTCCGGGCCTCCTTCCACTGCCAAGAGGCGCCGAGAACGCCCGACCCATTGATCCCAAGCCGCTCGCGCGCGCCGATTTCCCACCTGGACGGAAGCCTCTGGCGGCCCCATCCGACAAGCGCGGGCCGCGCCGCTCCAAACCGCGAACGTGGTCAGCGGTACACCTCATCCTGTTTCCGGGGCCTCGGCTCCACCTCCTATGCGTCTGCCTCTTCTCGCCCTTCTTCTCACCCTGGCCGCTGGCGCCAGCAGCCAGGACACGCCCGAGGGCTGGGTCCTTCTCTGGGAAGAGAACTTCGACGCCCGCGATGCCGCCTTCGACGCGCGCTGGGACATCGGCACGCACACGTTCGACGGCAACGAGGCGCAGTTCGTGGAGGACAACGTGGTCGTGGAAGATGGGCTCCTCACGCTTCGGCTCACGCCAGAGGCCGCGGGCTCGCGCCTGTACTCCGGCGCCGAACTCCGTACGGACAACCAAACGGGCTTCTTCACCTACGGCCGCTTCGAGGCGCGCATGAAGGCCGCCAGAGGCTCAGGCGTCATCTCGTCGCTCTTCACCTTCCGCTACGACCCGTGGCAGGAGATCGACATCGAGTTCAAGGGCCGCGACACGCGCGCGATGCAGGCCAACATCTTCTACAACCGCCCCGGCGACAACGCGCCATACGAGGTCCCGCCGTTCCCCCGCGACTCGCCTCTGGCGTACGACGCCGCCGACGAGTTCCACGTCTATGCCTTCGAGTGGGAGCCAGGGATCATTCGCTGGTTCGTGGACGGCGAGCAGGTGCTGGAGAGCCAGGACCCGGCGCAGGTGCCGTACCTGCCGCAGCAGATCATGATGAACATCTGGAACACGAACCTGAGTTGGGCCGGCCCGCTGGACCCCGGCGCGCTGCCCACCGAGGCGCAGTACGACTGGGTGCGCGTCTACAGGCGCGAGAACGCCGGGCTCGTCTTCGACACGTTCGACGACGGCGACGTGAGCAACGTGTTCACCTTTAGCGAGACCGAGGGCGGCATCGGCGTCGGCCCGTATGCCGACGCGAACGGCGTGCCCGACCGCGCGCTCAACGTCGGCATCGACCCGGCGGGCACGGGCGGCTATGCGGGCGTGGTCCTGGCCGGCGCGCCCGGGACCGTGGACGCCTCTGGCGCGAGTGCGCTCACGTTTAAGCTGCGCCCCGGCGTGCAGGCCTCCAATCTCCCGCTCACGCTGGAGATCAACCTCCACGAGGACACCAACGGCAACGGCACGTACGAGGGCGCGTTGGAGGACGAATACCAGGCAACCTACCAGGTCACAGGCGGCTCCGGCTTTACTGACGTGTCCATCCCGCTCTCGGCCTTTACCGACGACAACAGCGTGTTCCAGGGCACGAACGACGGCTTCGACTACTCGCGCCTGCTGGAGGTCGTCGTCGCCATCGTCGGCCCGACTGGCCCCGGCTACTCGCTCTCGTTCGACGAGATCACCTTCGCGCCCGGGAGCGCCACCGCCGGCGAAGCCCAGCCCCTCGCGCCAGAGGCCGAGGTCCGCGTCTACCCCAACCCCACCTCTGGCGCGGCGACGGTCGCCTTCCGCCTCGCGCAGGCATCCGAAGTCACGGTCGACGTGGTGGACCTGCTCGGCCGGCGCGTGGCAACCGTCGCCAGAGGCGCCCGCGTTGCGGGCGCCGTCCGCCTGGACATGCCCACAGGCTCGCTCGCGCCCGGCGTGTACCTCGTGCGGGTGCAGACCGAGACGGGCGTCTCCGCCACGCGCTTCTCGGTCGTCCGGTAGGCCTCTGGCGCCTGCGGGAATGTTCGCACCGCGCCGATCCTTTCGGGGGTCGGCGCGTTTTTGTGGGTCTGCGGCGTTTCGCCGTGCCGCTCGCCCCACCTCTACGCTTGATGCGCCGCCCTTCCTTCCTGCTCGGCCTGCTCGTGCTCGCCGGATGCATCCCGTTCGGCCCCACCTCCCCCATCGTCCGGCTCCCTCCGCAGCCTGAGAGCCTGGAGGCGCGGCCCGGCGGGCCCGGCTCGCTGGATTCGGTCCGCTACGTGATCCACGTCAGCGTGGACGGCCTCCGCCCCGACGCGATCTCGCGCCAGGCGCCAGAGGCGCTTCCGGCGTTTGCGCGTCTGCGCCGCGAGGGCGCCAGCACGTACAACGCGAGGACCGACGCGGACGTCCGCAAAACGCTTCCCAACCACACCGCGCAACTCACCGGCCGGGGCGTCTTCGGGGACGACGGCCACCAGTGGACGGTCAACGTGGACCCCGCGCCCGGGGTCACGCTCCACTCCAACAAAGGCAGCTACATCGCAAGCGTGTTCGACGTGGCGCACGACGCGGGCCTGCGCACCGGCGCCTGGGTCAGCAAATCCAAGTTCTCGCTCTACGACGTCAGCTACGACGGCAGCCACGGCGCCGAGGACGAGAGCGGGGAGGACAACGGGCGGGACAAGATTGACCGCTACGTGTACGAGCCCGACACCGCGATTCTCACCACGCGCATGCTCTCGGACCTGGAGAGGCAGCCGTTCGAATACGCCTTTATCCACATCCGAGACCCCGACGCATCGGGCCACGTCAACACGTGGAGCGTCCGCAACGGGAGCCGCTACCTCCGCGCCGTGCGCCGCGCGGACGCGCAGATCGGCAAGATCCTGGACTTTATCGAAACCGATCCGCGGTACGTCGGCCGCACCGCGCTCATCGTGACCGCCGACCACGGCGGCGACGGGCGCATCCACTACGACGAGGACCCACTCAACTACACGATCCCGTTCTACGTCTGGGGCCCCGGCGTGCCCGCGGCCAACCTCTACGCTCTCAACGAGGGCATTCGCGCAGACCCGGGTACCGAGAACGTGGGCTACGATGCGGACCCGCAGCCCATCCGCAACGGCGAGGCCGCCAACCTCGCGCTGCAACTCCTGGGCCTAGACCCGGTCCCCGGCTCCACCATCAACCGCTCGAAGCCGCTGCGCCTGGGCGTCGAGCAAGGCCGCGCCGTGGCGCCAGAGGACGTGAAATGACCGCCTCTGGCGCGGCCGGTCCAGCGCGATAGAGTTGCCCTCTGGCGCCAGGGGCCGTACCTAACGGCTTCCTCCGCTCTCTGGCTACACATGCGCCGCGCCGCTCTCGTTCTCAGTTTTGTGATGTCTGCGCCTGTCATGGCGCAGAACCCGGCGCCAGAGGCACCTGACGCCTCTGGCGAGGTCTTCGAGGTGGTGGAGCAAAAGCCCGAGTTGCTCGGCGGGTTGGAGGGACTCATGGGGCGCATCGTGTACCCGGAGATGGCACGCCGCGCGGGCATCGAAGGAAAGGTGTTCGTGCAGTTTGTGGTGAACGAGTCGGGGTACGTGACCGACGCGACCGCCGTAATGTGCCCGAACCAGTTGTTGTGCGACGCCGCGGTATCAGCGGTGCGGGAAAGCCGCTTCGCGCCCGGTCGCCACCAGGGTGTCCCGGTCAAGGTCCGCTTTACGATCCCCATTGACTTCAAGCTGCGCGACGCGGACGAGAGCACCCCGCAAGAGGCCTCCCCGTTGGGCTACCTCTCGGACGTGCTCGGCGACGTATGGGACGGGCCGCGTACCGATGCCGTTATCGGGGCTCCCGTCTTCGGCCAGGTCAAAAATGGCAACGGGACGCTTATCTACGAAGCGCCTTCCGACCCGGAGTTGGACCGCGTTCTCGCAACCGTCCGATCTGGCCGCCTCAGCGTGCTCGATGTCCGGCTCATCGGCGCGACGGAGCAGCTCGAAACCGACCGCGCGTTCTACGCCGCGGAGTACAGCGAATCGGAAGGCGGGTGGTTCTCCATGCACTCCATCGGCGAGCCCAGACGCATCCAATTCTTGCCGCAGGAAAACCGCGTCATCATTGAGTATTCGCCTCTGGCGGCTGAGCCGGAGAGTCCGCGAGACCAAGAGCCACCATCGCCGGCTCCAAGCCCACAGGCCTCTGAGATCTACGAGACGGTGGAGATACCGCCCGTGCTCATTGGTGGACTCGAGGCCCTGCAACGGCGCGCCGTTTATCCGCCAGAGGCCATCGAGCAAGGCGTGGAGGGGCAGGTTTTCGTGCAGTTCGTCGTAGACGAGCGCGGCGTGCCGGTGGACCTCCGCATCGCCAAAGGCATCCCGCGCGGCGGCCTCTCCGCGGAGCAGCGTGAGGCCGCCCGGCTTCTGGAGCGCAACGCGCTTAGTGCCGTCGCCGTAGCGCGCTTCGAGCCGGGCACGCAGCGCGGACAGCCGGTCAAGGTGCTGTTCACGATCCCGATGAACTTCCGCCTCCGCTAGACTCTCGCGCGAGAGGCGACAGGCGCCGTAGCGACGGCTCCGCCTCTGGCGCGCCCGACACTTGCACACGGACGCGAGAACGCACGCGACGCCCGTTCGGATCTTTCGCGCGTGACGCTGCGCCCCGCGCCAGCGGCACGGGCTTTGGACCTCATACGGGTACACCCACTCTCCGGGCGCCTCCGCCCCTCCCACCGATGCGTACGCTCTCCCCTCCCCGCTTTTTTGCCCTCGTCCTCGCCGCCGGCGTCCTCTTTGCTGGACAGGCATCGGCTCAGAACGCCGACGCTGTCGCCCGCCGCCTCCAGTCCAAGTACGCGAACATCAACACGCTCGCGGCGGACTTCACGCAGACGGCCGGTGGCCAGACGCTCCGCGGCCAGATCTCGGTCCGCGATGAGGCCTTCCGCCTCCAGCTTCCCGGCCAAACCCTCGTCACCGACGGCTCCACGCTGTGGTCTTACAGCGAGTCCGAGGAGCAGGTTGTGATTCAGGACTACGATCCCTCGGACGTCGGCTTCCAGATCGGCCAGCTGTTCACGGACTACCTCAGCGTGTTCCGCGCCACGGGCGCCAGCCGCGCCAAGATCGGCGGCGTCGACCACGACGTGCTCGCGCTGCGTCCGCGAGAGGCCGGCTCCTCCGTTCGCGACGTGACGGTCTACGCCCGCTCGTCCGATGGCGTCCCGACGCGGATCCGCGTCCACGACGTGAACGGCGCCACGCTCGCGTTCGACCTCAAGAACGTGCGCCTCAACCCGAGCCTGCCCGCGAGCACGTTCCGCTTTACCGCCCCGCGCGGCACGGAGACCGTCGACCTGCGCGGCTAACGCCTGCGGCAGCACTCCGCATGACCGGGCCTCTGGCGCCAGAGGCCCGGTTTTTTGTGTGCGCTCTTTGGCCCCCTGGCGAGGGGCAACGGACGCCCCAGGCGCCGGCCCTCCGCGAGAAGCGCACGTGGACGCCAGAGGCCGCGACGTAGCTTTTTCGGACTTCCCCGCCGACTCGTGAACCCCCGCCTCAAGACCGCTCTCGCCCTCGTGGGCAGCTTCGCGCTCGGCGGCGGGCTGCTGTGGCTCGCGCTCCGCGGCGTGGACCTCTCGTCGGTAGGGACGGCATTAGCGGATGCGCGTTGGGGATGGGCGCTGCCGCTCGTGCTGGTGACCGTCGCCTCGCATGCGCTGCGGGCGTGGCGGTGGCAGTTGCTGCTCGGCGCGATGCCGGGCGAGCACGAGCGCGTCGGCTTTGGCAACGCGTTCGCGAGCCTGCTGATCGGGTACCTCGTCAATCAGGCCGCTCCGCGGCTGGGCGAGGTGGCGCGCGCGGCGAACCTCTCGTCCCGCTCGGACCACACGTTCTCCGGCGTGTTCGGGACCGTTGTGGCCGAGCGCGTGCTGGACGTGGTCTCGCTCGCCATCGCGCTGCTCTCGGTCGTACTGCTGTTCGGCTCACGTGTGGGCGTGATCACGGAGCGGTTCGTGGCCGGAACGATGGCCGCGCTGGAAGCACTGCCCATCAGCGGGACCGTGCTGGTCCTGCTCCTCGCGGCCTCTGGCGCGGCGCTTCTCGCGCTCGCGTGGTTCGCCTTCGCCAGAGGCGGGGAAAAGGTCCGCGGCGTCCTGATGGGTTTCAAGGACGGCCTCGCGAGCCTCTTGCGCGTCCGCCAGAGGCTCGCGCTCGTGGGCAGCACGTTGGGCATCTGGGTGCTCTACGGCGTGATGACGTACATCCCGCTCGCGCTGCTCGGCCTGACCGACGCGTACGGGCTGGGCTTCGCGGACGCGTGGGCGCTGATGAACCTCGGCGCGGTGGGGATGTCGCTGCCCTCGCCGGGCGGGACGGGCTCCTACCACTACATCGCGGTGCAGACCCTCGTGCTCTTGCTCGGCGTCGCGCAGGCGCCAGCGGCCGCCTACGCCATCCTCACGCACGCCTCCCAGCTCGTGCTGATGTGCGTACTGGGCGTGATCGCGCTAGTCTGGCAAGGCACCTCGTTCCGCGCCGTTACGCGCTCCGCCCGAGACGCCTCGGCATGAAGCGCGCGCTCCTCGCACTCGCAGGCATCCTCGCGCTGGGCGCGGCAGGCTGGGCCGTGTGGTCCTTCGGCCCGGAGTCCATCGGCGGCCCCACGCGCGTCGACATCGGCGCGGGGCCTCTGGCGCGGCTGGACTCGGTCTCGCTCCGCCGCCGCATCGTGACCGCGAGCGTGACTGGGCGGGTGATTGAGAGCGAGAGCGACGTGGACGTTCTCCTGACCGACGGGGACGGCGCGATCACCGTTCGGCTGGACGACGAGCACGACATCCAGCAGGGCTCGACGCTTCTCGCGGTCGGGCGCGTGCGGGAGCAGAAGGGAGCGCCCCGGCGGCTGGACGCCGTCTCGTGGGCGGAGGTCGAGGGCTTTACTGTCCCCTCGTTCGACGGGCCGGACTCGGTCCGCGTGCTTCCGGATTCGACGCGGTTCGGCACCGAGTCGGACCGTTCGGGGGATGGATCGGACCGTTCAGGAGGGCTACGCTAGGGACGCGGCGGTTGGGTGCGTACCGTCTGTTGTAGCCACGCCGACGCCCCTCGCCGATCATGGAAATCCACGCCGCCAATCCCCTTCAAGGACTCGTCCCGGAGAACGTGTACGCACTCCTGGAGCAGCACAACCTCCTCAACGAGAAGGGCGTGCGCGACTACCAGATCCGGCAGCAGTTCCAGTCCATGCGCCGCGAGAACGTCCCGGCCTACGAGGCCATCGAGGAGCTCCGCGAGCAGCACCCCTACCTCCAGTTCGATACGATCCGCAAGATCGTGTACGGCCTCCGGCGGAGGTCCTAGATCCCGGCCGCGCCAGCGGCCACCGAGTCTCTCCCGGGTTGGGTGAGAAAGCCACGCGGGGTGCCCATGCCCCGTGCGGTTCAGAGGGAAGCGCGGCGGTCCAGACGGGCCGCCGCGCTTTTTTGTGCTCAGGCCTCTGGCGTGGTGGGCTAGGGCGCCGCGCTCGCCGCCTCCAGCGCGAGGCCGTGCCGCAGCCCGCCCGCCGACGCCACGAAGCGCTCGGCGCCAGAGGCCTCCAGGATCGTCTGCACGATCACGAGCGCCGAAAGCGCGACGTCGGCGCGGCCCGTCATCACGTCGGGCGCGAGCGCCGTGATCGCCTCTGGCGAGAGCGTGGCGAGCCGTTCGCGCGAGGCGCGGATCTGCGCCAGAGGCACGTCTGAGCCGCCCGCGAGGTGCGCGATCACCTTGGCCGTGCTGCCCGTGCCCACCAGTGGGCCATCCACCCAGACCTCCGGCGGGATCTCCGCCAGCGCCGCACGCACATCCGCCGCGACCGCTGCCAGAGGCCCGGAGCCGTCCAGTCCCGGATCGACGGGCGGGACGGCGCCGTGCCGCTCGGTGAGGCGCACGGTCCCCACGTTGAGGCTGCGCGCAAACGCAGGGGCCGCGCCTCTGGCGCCAGAGGCGATCTCGGTGGAGCCACCGCCGACGTCGAACACGACGGCGCGGGGCACGGCTGGCAACATCGCGAGGGCGCCGAGAAAGCTCAGCCGCGCTTCGTCCGCCCCCGTGATGACGGCGTAGTCCAGACCCAGTTCGTCGCGCACGCGCGCCTGTAGCTCGCCCACGTTGGAAGCGTCCCGGCTCGCGCTCGTCGCGCCGATGACGACGCGCTCCACGCCCAGGCCTCTGGCGGTCGCGAGCGATTGCGCGAGGCGGTCCACGACGCGGTCCATGGCCTCTGGCGCGAGGCGCCCGGCGCGGTCCACGCCCTGCCCGAGACGGGCAAAGCGCTCGTCGTCCGCGAGGACGACGAGGCGCCCGTGCGCGAGATCGGCGACGAGGCTGTTGACCGTGTTGGTGCCGACGTCGATGGCGCAGATGCGCATGGGAAACGAGGATAAATGGGAATGAAAGGCCTCTGGCGCCAGAGGCTAGCCCTTCACGACGCGGCCCGCCCACCACTCGTTCTCGGTCTTCTCCGCGCTGAGGGCCAGGCCATGCGCCTCGCAAGCGGCCACGACCTCGTCGCGCTCCGTGCGGAGAATGCCCGCGAGGATCATCGCGCCGCCAGAGGCCATCCGCGTCACGAGATCAGGCAGCATGGGCAGGATGGTGCTTTTGAGGATGTTGGCGAAGATGAGCCCGTACGGGCCATCGGGCGCGGCGCCGAGGTCGCCCTCGCGGACGGTGAACCGCGCGCTCATGCTGTTGCGCTCGGCGTTCTCCTCGGCGTTGGGCACGCTCCACGGGTCGATGTCCACGCCCCAGGCCTCGCCCGCCCCCATCGCGAGGGCCGCGAGCGCGAGCACGCCCGTCCCGGTCCCCACGTCGAGAACGCGAGCGCCAGAGGCTGCGTCGGCGCCGCCAGAGGCCTCTGGCGGGTGCTCCGAGAGCAGGCGCAGGCACAGCCGCGTGCTCTCGTGGTAGCCCGTCCCGAAGCTCATCTTTGGGTCGATGCGCAGAACGTAGCGGTTGGTCGGCGCGATGTCCGCCCACGTCGGCGCGACGACGAACGCGCCGGCCTCGATGGGCTGGAGGCTGGCTTCCCACGTCGCGTTCCAGTCCTGGCCCGGCATCACCTCTACGGTCATGGCCTCTGGCGAGGCGCCGTGCGCGGCGAGCGCGCGGGCGACGGTCTCGCGGACGGATTCGCTCCAGCGCGGCGCCGGCATCCACGCGCGGAGCGCATCGGCGTCGGACTCGAAGGCGTCGAAGTCGAGGTCGGACAGTTCCGCGATGATCAGGTCGTGGGCGTCGTCGGGGAGGCGCAGCGTGAGCGCGATCGTATCGGTCATGGGGCGCCTACGCCAGAAGCGGGCTGCGGTGCCCGGCCTCTGGCGCCAGAGGCTACGCCGCCCGAACCCGTCGCCACGTCCAGACCGCCGCCACGAACGCCAGCGCAGGCAGGCCGATCCACACCGCCTCGCTCGCCACGACCGCCACGCCTCTGGCGGAGAAGAACGCGCCCGCGCCGATGGGCGAGACCGCGATGGGGCGAAACGGAAAGAAGAACCGCTCCGCCGAGAACGGGATCCAAAAGCCGACGCCGAGGCCGCCCGTCGTCATCGCGTCCAGAACGGCGTGCGAGAGTGTGGCGAGCGCCGCGTAAACGCCCAGCGCTCGCGCCGAAACCGCCGCTGGCGCCAGAGGCCTGCGCGCGCGCCAGAGGCGGACGGCGGCCCACACACACGCGCCCACCAAAAGGGCGAACGCGACGGAGTGCGTCGCGCCACGATGCCCTAGCGGGTGCTCGTACGGGATGCCGAGCGCGAACGCCACCACGTCGGCATCCGGAAGCGCGGAGCAAAACGCGCCCAGCGCGAACACGCGCCAGGACGGCTTCACCGCCGTTCCGAGCGCTCCCGCCGCGACCGCGTGGCCAAAAACCGACGCCATTACGCGTCGAACGCGATGCCCGGCAGCACGCACGCCTCCACGCCAGAGGCGTCGTCGTCGGCCTCTGGCGTAGCCCAGACCTGCACGCCCCAGAGGTCCGGGTAGGTGGGCTCGTCCATCGTGAAGTCCCCCCACGCGTGCGAACCATCCGTTATAAAGCGCGCGGTGTAGCGGCCCGGCGCGAGGCGGAGGCGGGTGACGGCGAGGCGGTTGTCATCGGCGCCGCCGCCAGACTGGGAATCGGCGTAGGTCATCTCCCAGATCAGGTCTCCGTCGTCTCCGTTGATGAACGCGGCGTCGCTGCGGCGGCTGTCTGTGATCTCGCCGAGGCTCATCACGCACACGTCGGTGGGTTCAGAGAGGGTGAACTGGCCGGAGGCCTCCCGGTTGTCTCCGATCTGCGTGAGCGAGGCCAGGATCTCTCCGGGCGGCGCCGGGGTCTCGCCGCCAGAGGCGGGCGCGGCCTCTGGCGCGAGCAGCCGGACGCGGTCGCCGGGCTCGTTCCCATCGGCGGAGAGAACAACCACACCCCAGAAGTCCTCCACGTCGGGCGGGCGGCGGTTGAAGTCACCGCAGTGGTGGGAGTCGTCAGTCCGGTAGGCGAGAGAGTACGTGCCAGGCTGCAACGTCAGCGTTTGCTCCGCGCGGCGGTTATCCTCGTCGCCGCCAGCGGGCATCGTGGTTACCGTGCGCATATCCCAGATCACCTCGCCGAACCGGGAAAGCGTGCCATAGTCGTAGCTCGTGCCACCGACGATCTCGCCCACGCCGACGACGAGCACGTCCAGCGCTTCCACCACTTCGAAACGCACCCGCTCGTCCGCGTCCTCGCCTGCGCACTCGATCTCGGCGATGCGCGGGAAGTCCTGCAGCGGGTCCAGCGGCGCGATGGCGCCAGAGGCGGCGGCGGAATCGGCGGGCGCGATGCGGAGCCCCCATTTCCACGGCTCCCACGGCGGGTTGGCTGTCCACGAGCCGCTGGCGTGGTCCCGGTCGGTGTGGAACGCAACGCGGTAGAGGCCGGGCTCCAGGCGCAGCGTCTCGCTCTGGCGGCGGTTCTTGATAGAGCCCCCGGCCCACTCGGAGCCCTCCCCACGCGCCACCCACAGCGTATCGCCAGAGGCCGAGAGCACGAACGCGCTGTCGGCGACCGAGCCGCCTGTGGCCTCGAACACGGCATCCAGCCGGACCGTGACCGGGGCCGTCGCGCGGAGCGTGGTCCCGTACTCCGTCCGGCTCCGCGCCGCGCCGCTGCTCCACACCAGGCCTTCGGGGTCGTCCGGCCAGTCGGAGTCGATGCCGTGGGCGCGCTCGCGGTCCTCGGCCGCTGCGGGCGTGACGATAAAGCGCCAGCGGCCGGAATCGCCCAGCCAGCCGCGCCCGCCGCTGCTCAGGAAGTCGTTGAAGCGCGCGCCGATGCCGTCGCCAGAGGACCGCGTCTGGCGCACGAGCGGGTCGCCGAGCGCGGCGTAGACGGCGTCGTAGGTGCCGGGCGCGAGCGCGAGCGTGTCGCGCATGAGCACGTAGGAGCCTCTGGCGGGACGCTCCGCCGGGCGCATGCGCCAGACGACGCGGCCGGTCTCGCGGTGCACCAGCCATCCCTGCGCCGCGAGGGTGCTGTCGCCGCCGCCCGTCTCGAATGAGCCCGAGGCCTCGATGGCGACACGCATCGCCTCGTCCACGCGGAAGGCGCGGTGGATGGGCTCCCCCTCGGCCGAAATGCTCTCGATAGAGGCGAGCGTCCCGCCCCGCTCGTCGGCGCGGACGATCAGGAAGACGATGATGGCGCCGACGAGGCCGACGAGGAGAAAGCGGGAGGCGAAACGTCGCACGGGATAGACCGGAGGGAGGGCGGGCTACGGGAGACCTCGGGGAGTGTTGCTCGCCGGGTATATTCGCACCGCGCGGCAGCGGCCGGGCGCGGCGCCGTGCAACTTGGCCTCTGGCGAACCCCGTAGGGACGCCCCGCTCTTTCTCGGCGCCGGCGACGGCGCGCCCCTCTGCCGCCCTCGCGCCAGAGGCCCTTCCCCCCTCCTGTGCCGACCACGACCGCCCCTGCCTCCGACCGGCCCTCGCTGGGCGCGCGGCTCTCGCGGCTGCCGTCGGTGATGGTGTCGTCGCGGGTGCGGCAGGTGGCGTTCTGGTCCGTAGTGGCCCTCGGGCTCGGCGGCGTGGCGTTCGCGAATGGCTCGCTCGGGATCGCGCGGACGCCGCCGTCGGTCGGCGTCCGCATTGGGCTAGACCTGGTGGCGGTGTTCTCCGTCGCGCTGGCGTACCTGCTCCTGACGGGGCGGCGGCGCCAGAGGCTCGGCACGCCGACAGAGCCGATCCGCGTCCTCTGGCGCCTGCTTTTGCTGGCGGTGCTCCTATTGGGCGCGGAGTTCTCGTTCTCGCTCCTCGTCGAAGGCGCCGTGGACGCGAAGTCCCGCCTGCCGATGGACCTCCCGACAGCCCTCGTGGCCGGGAGCGCGCTCGTCACTGAGGCGCTGTTCGTGGCCGCACTTCTGGCCGGGCTGCGCACGCTGGTGCTGTACCGTCGGAAGCCTCTGGCGGTAGGCCTCTGGCGCGGGCTCCTGCTCGCCACGCTGCTACTCGGCCTCATCACCGCGGGGATGCTGCCCAGCGACGACGGGCGCCGCCTCGCGACGGCGTTCGTGCTCATGCTCGGCAGCGTGTTCGCGCTCGCGTGCGCGTTCCGGCAGGGCTGGGTCGGCGCGCTCTCGCTGCGCCAGAGGGCGATCGCGGCGGCGGCGGCGGCGCTACTCGGCGGCGCGCTTACGGGCCTGTTCGCGCTGCGCGTGACGGGCGGCGCCGCGCGCTTCCCCATCGCGGACGCGCTCATGAACGGGCGCACGCTGGCGTACTCCGCCTCCGTCAGCGTCCCGGTCGATCTGGTCATCCGGCTCGTGCTCATCGCGGGCGTGCTCTACACGCTCACGGCCACGCTTGTCCTGCTGTTTCAGTTGCCCACGAGCGAGGCGCTTGCGCAACGCGCCGGAGAGCGCCGCGCGATGCGCTCGCTCGTGGACCTCTCCGGCCAGGGCCTCGACGTGGACTCTATCTCGCAGGCCGTCGCCCTCGCGCCCGTCGAGGCGGGACTGGCCGACGCCGCCTGGGTGGCGCTGCCCGATCCGGACTCGGGCACGCTCACGCCGCGCATCGCCTCGGCGCACCCGCTCTCGACCCAAGCCGCCTCTGGCGCCGCAGACCACCGGGCGCTGGCGGACGGGGCCTCTGGCGAGCCGCTGGTGATCGAGCACGCGGCGGCGGACCACCGCATCCGCACCCGGCCCGGGAGCGACCTCGGCAGCCTCGTCGCGCTCCGCCTCGGGACGGGCCCGGAGGCCGGGACGCTGATCGTGGCGCGCCGGTCGCCAGAGGCCTTCCAGCCGGACGATGTGGCGGCGCTAGAGACGTTTGCGGCGCACGCCGGCCTCACGCTCGCCAACGCGCGGCTCTTTGCGAGCGCGCTGGAGCGCGAGAACCTGGAACGCGAGATGGCGCTCGCCCGCGAGGTGCAGCAACGGCTGCTCCCCGAGACGCTCCCCGAGGTGGCGGGCGCTCGGCTCGCGGCCATCGAGAAGCCCGCCCAAACCGTCGGCGGGGACTACTACGACGCCGTCACGATCGACGACCACTGCCTCGGCATCATCGTGGCCGACGTGAGCGGCAAGGGCGCGGGGGCGGCGTTTTACATGGCCGAGATGAAGGGCATCTTCCAGGCCGCGAGCCGGCTGACGCGCTCGCCCTCGGAGTTCCTCTGCCGCGCCAACGAGGCGCTCTCGCCGTCGCTCAAGCGTGGCGCCTTCGTAAGCGCCATCTACGGCGTGCTGGACGCCGAGGCGGGAACGCTCTCGCTCGCCCGCGCGGGCCACTGCCCCGCCCTCGTCGTTCGCGCGGCGCCAGAGGCCTCTGGCGAACCTACGAGGACGGGCGCAGGCGAGAGCGCGGTGCCTTCCTCCGATGTCGCGCGCCGCACCGAATACGTCCGCCCCGATGGCCTCGCACTCGGCCTGGACCGCGGCCCGCTATTCGAGCGCACGCTCGCGGAGACCCAGATCACGCTCGCCGCTGGCGACGTGGTGATCCTCTTCACCGACGGACTCGTCGAAGCCCGCGACGCCTCGGGCGAGGGCTACGGCTACGACCGCCTCGCCGATGCCGCCGCGCGCCTGTGCGCACGCATGGACCACTGCGATCCCGCCGCGCTCCGCGACGCCCTCTTGGACGACGTCGCCCGCTTTTCCGGCCATCCCGAAACCGACGACGACGTGACCGTCGTGGTCGTCGCGTGGGACGGCCTCACCCCCGCCTGATCATGCCCTCCTTTTCCGTCTCGTTCCGCACGCTCCCCGCGCCCGCCTCCGGCGCCGACATCCGCGTGCTCGACCTTGCGGGGGAGCTCGACGCCCACACCGCCCCCGAGTTCGAGAACGCGCTCCAGTCCTGCCTGGACGAGGGCCACGCGCGCCTCATCGTCGCCGGTGACGACCTGCGCTACGTGTCCTCGGCGGGGCTCGGCGTGTTCATGGCGTTTCTGGAGCCCGTCCGGGAGCGCGGCGGGGACCTCAAAATCGCGGCGCTCTCCGAGGAGGTCTTCGAAGTGTTCGACCTGCTCGGCTTCCCGCTCCTGTTCGACCTCGCGCCAAGCGTGGACGAGGCCGTCGCGCGCTTCGCGCCAGAGGCCGCAGGCGCCGCCGCTGGCGAGTCCTCCCCGACCGCCTGACCCGATGCCGCGCCGCGCCCACACCCTCCGAATTCCAGGCCAGACGAGCGAGCTCGAACGAGTGCGCCGGCACGTCGAGGACTGGGCGGGCGAGGCGGGGCTCTCTCCTAAAGAGACGCGCCAGTTGCGGACGGCCGTGGACGAAGCCGTCGCCAACGCCATCGAGCACGGCCTCGATGACCAGCGCGATCACATCACGATCCGCTCCGCGTCCGATGCCAGCGGTCTAGCGGTGACCGTCCGCCACCGCGGCGACCGATTCGACCCCACGCTTCCGCCGGTGCCTCTGGCGGAGGCCCGCGAGGCCCGCGCCGTGCACGGCTACGGCCTGCACCTGCTCAAAACGCTCGTCGACAGCCTGAGCTACCGCTTCGTCCGGGGTGCCAACGAAGTGCGGCTGTACAAGCGGAAGCGGTAGCGCTGGGAACTGGGGACTGGAAGCAATCTGTCCCGGGCCTCTGGCGCCAGAGGCCCGGTGCGTCCGCCAGAGGCTTAGTTCTGCCCCATAGCCGCCTGGAGCGCAGCGGCGCCACCCACCACGGGCAGTTCGAGCGCGAGCGCGTCGAGGTCCACCATCAACTCCGTGCCCGGCTGCGGCCAGAGCGTGAACTCCCGGTCGCTGGAGAAGACGAGGAGGCCGAGTTGCTGACCTGCGGCGAGGATCTGGTCGTCGGGCTGGAGGTAGAACTGCATGTCCACGTACTCGCCCGGCGTGAGAGGCATGCTCGATGTGAGCGTGCCTTCCACCGACGAGACGTAGTTCTGCGGATCGGCCCAGCCGCGTGTCACGATGCCGCCTCTGGCGCCCCGCCCTTCGGTCCACGGCAGCGACACGAGCCAGACCGAGAGGTTCACGGCCGGCTTGTTGGACGCCACGCGAAGCCGGATGGTGGAGGTGCCGGAGAGGTGCAGCGGCGCCGCCAGTTCAGGTGTGACGAACAAGAGCCGGTGCTGCGTCCACTCCGCTGCGGAAAGCGCCTGCCCCCCGAAGGAGACGTTGTCCACGACCGTCGCCATTCCCTGTCCGCCAGAGGCCTCTGGCGCCAAAGCGCCGACGCCGTTCATGTCGTTCACGACCTGCCCCGCGCGGGGGTACAGCATCACGGGCGACGCGTCGGGGTTCGGGTACGCGGCGTAGGGCGTCGGGTTGTCGCGCTCGTCGCCCTCGCGGACGATCCATGCCTTGGGGTCGTTCTCGACGCCGTTCTCGACGTCGTAGAGGTAGCGCGTGAACCAGCGGTTCATCTGCGCCAGAGGCGGCGGCCCGCCGTGGCCGCCCTGGTGGAAGTACTCCTGCACGGGCACGCCGCGCGCTTTGAGCGCTTCGCTGATGCGGGTGCTGTGCTCCGGCATCACGTTCCAGTCGTTAAAGGCGTGGGCCATGAGCGTGGCGGCCTGCACGTTCTCGACGACGTTGAGGTAGTCGCGGCCGGCCCAGAACTCGTTGTAGTCGCCCGTGAGGCGGTCGAGGTTGGGACCCATCTCGCCGTCTCGGACCGAGGCGTCGCAGGTGGCGCGGAGATCGGAGTCGCGGCTGTGGATAAAGTCATACAGCACGTCGATGTCCTCGCCGAGGTAGCCGCCGGGGCTGCGCACGAGCCCGTTGGAGCGGTAGTAGTGGTAGTACGACGTGTTGGGCGCGATGGGAATGATGGCCTCCAGCCCCTCCACCCCGGTCGTCGCCGCCGCCAGAGGCAGCGTGCCGTTGTAGGATGTGCCGGTCATGCCCACCTTGCCGGTGCTCCAGTCCGCCGTGACTTCCTCGCCGCCTCGCGCTGCGGTGAAGCCTCTGGCGCGGCCGTTCAGCCAGTCCACCACGGCTTTGGGCGCGAGCGATTCGTTGATGCCGCCGACGGTCGGGCAGCCCTCGGAGAGACCCGTTCCGGGCGAGGAGGAGTGGACAACGGCGAACCCGCGCGGCACCCACGTGCTCACGTGGCTGGAGGAAATGCCGGGCCGGAGGCGAAGCGGCACATCCGGCCCCATGGTGCGCGCCGGGGGCGTCTCGCCGATCTCGTGCTGCACGTTCCAGAACAGGCCCGGGGAGTCGCCGGCGGTCCCCGCGAAATAGGGGCTCGTCTCGTAGATGACGGGCACCTTAAGCCCCTCGGTCTCGGTCTGCTGAGGGCGCACGACGGCCGTGTGCACGCGGTCCATCATCCCATCGCCGTCGGAGTCGAACTCGGTCTCGACCCAGAGCTCTTCCTGGATCCACGCCTCGGCGTCCTCGAACGCGGGGACGACCTGCGCCTGCCCATCCTCGAACCGAGGGCCCGCCTGGCCGCTGGCGGGAAGGGCGATGAGAAAGGCCAGGGGAAGGAGAAGCAAACGCATCGCGTCGGAGGCTGGTGGTGCAGGGGCAGCATCGAACGTAACCACTGCGCGCGGGCGTGCTCAACAGAGCCTCTGGCACTTAGCGCTCTGCATTCGCGGAAGCGTCTGGCTATGCGTTTGCCCTTGTCAGTTCACGCGCGGATGCGTACGCTGTCATTCTCACCTGCGCTACAGCGCCTATACACAATCGGTACGCCCCCCTTCACCCCACGCGCTATGCTGTACCGTGCCCTGTTCGTCTCGCTGTTTGCCCTCATCGCCCTCGCAGGCTGCGATACGCAATCGCCTCCTGAAGAGAAGGCGCCGCTGATCCCGCTAGAGGTAGGCAACGAGTGGGTGTTCGACATGGAGAGGACGTATTCGTACCACGGGACCACGTTCCCTGGACGCACGGCAGACACGTTGCGAATCGTGTCGGAGATCGAGGAAGACGGTGTTCGCTGGGTCGAAATGCGGTCCAACTACCACGCGCTAGACCAAAACATGGGTGGCTTCTATGCAGACATCGACGGCGATATCTGGCACTCGTCCGATCCGAGGAATAATGATCCCTATCTGCTATTCTCGAGAGACGAGAGCTCCTATGCTGTGAACAGGCTGTCCTACGATGCCTCTGTCACCGTCCAGAACTCTGGTGACCTCTACGAATACGCATTTAGCCTGCGCCGCCTTCGTATTCCGTCGACGGGGGAGGCCGCTCGAGATTTTGCTTTCACGCCTGGGAGCCCCGAGTACATCCGCACCCTCGTGGCAGGTGGGGGCTTCCAGCGGTATGACCAAGCCTACGCCTTTTACACAGAAGGGCAAGACTCGATGCGCGTCGTTCTAATCGAGACGTTTACCCAGACGGACTTTCTGCCCGCCTCGAACTAGACAGCAGGGGCCTCTGGCGCCGTACGACCGCGCGCCCATCGGGAAGCGCCGACGCCACGGGCCTCCTCGTCTCTAGCGCCAGAGGCTCAGGGCCTCTGGCGGAGCCAGCCCCGCGCCATCGCCAGCCCGTTGCGGATCTCACGCACCTCGTACAGCCCCAGCGCGAATAGCGCCGCTGGGTAGCACGCCAGAAGCCCTGCCCGGAGCGCCACGCGCGGCCACAGGCCCCATGCCTCAGACGGCATCGCTGCGAGCGCTAAGACGGCGGCGATCACGCCAGAGGCGAGCGCCGCGCCCCACGGGTAGCGGATCGGCGCGTGTCGGCGTGCGACGCGCTCGGCGTAGAGCGCCAGTCCCGCGAACGACGCGACCGTAGCGAGGGCCGCGCCCATCGCGCCGAACGGCGGGATCAGCAGTAGGTTGAGGACCGCGTTCCCGACCGCGGCGCCGATGACGCCCTGCGAGATCCGCCGCGTCTCCCCCGCCGCGTACAGCACGTTCACGACGACGAAGTACAGCCCGTAGCCCACGTAGCCCAGGGCGACGGGCAACACGAGGCCGCTGGCGCCGAGGTAAGCCGGCTCGGACGAGAGGATGCGCGTGCCGTCGAACGTGACGAGCGAGAGGCCGAGCGCGGCGAAGCCGCCCAGCGCCGCGAAGTGCCGGAAGACGCGCGGGTGCAGCGTGCTATCGGTCAGCTTGCCATCGGCACCGTAGAGCGTCTTCAGGCCGATTGCGAGGAACGCCAGTTGCAGACTCTGCACGAGCAGCACGTTCAAGATCCCCCCGATCCGCGCCGCCCAGCCGTAGACGGCCAGCGCCTCGTCGCCCGCGATCCAGCCCAGCAGGTAGCGGTCGCCCGCGTTCAGCATCAGCCCACCGAGCCCACCCAGCGCCAGCGGCACGCCGTACACCGCCAGAGGCCGGATGAGCCGCGTGCGGATCCGCCACCCGCCTCTGGCGAGCACGACGGCCACGAGGATGGCCGCTGAAGCGCCCGCCGACATCGCGTAAGCCCGCATCACGCCCTCTAGCCCGAGCCCCTCGGTCCCCAAGAAGTACCACACCGCCGCCACCAGAACCGCCATCTCGACCGCCACGCCCAGCGCGAATACGCCTGCCCGCTCCTTCGCGCGCAGCACGGCATACGGCACCCCGCCGATGACCTTCATCGCGACGTATAGCCCGAGCCACCAGATGATCGCCGGGTTCGCCTGGGGCGCCATCAAGACCGGCGCGAGGACGGGAGCAAGCAGCCCGAACCCCAGCGCGACCAGCGCGGCGACGGCGCCAGAGGCCACGAGTGCCGTCCCGGGCAGCGCCGCGTGGTCGTCGGCGTGCTTGGGGTCGGCGAGAAAGCGCAAGAGGCCGCTGGCGAGGCCCAGCCCGCCCAGCAGCACGCCGATCTGCGCGGTCACTTCCAGTTGGAAGAGCTGGCCGTACTCCGCTTTGGAGAGCAGCGCCGTATCGAGGTAGAGCGGCGCGAGCAGCAGCCCGCCGAGCTTGAGCGCCACGCCCGAAAGCGCGTACAGCCCCGACTGGCGAATCAGCCGCCACCCGCCACCAGAGGCGGTCTGGGCCTCTGGCGCGGCGTCGGCGGAGTCGGGGGCGGGAGCGTCGGGCACGGCCGCGAAGGTACCGGTTGGTGGGAGGGACAGAGCCTCTGGCGCCAGAGGCCCGCGCCGTCTGCACCCTGCATTCGCCCTCGCCCGCGCCGCGAGCCCGCTAGCTTGCCGCATGGACCCACTCCGCCTCCACATCTTCGGCCGCACCGTCGCCGTCCACGCCGGCAGCGGCGTGGCGGGCCGCGTGCTCCGCGACGAGCTCGCGCACTACCCCGCCGCGGCTCCCGATAGCTCGCCCGACCTCACGCTCAGCTTTGACGCCCCGCACCCGCGGCGCGTGATCGCCGCCAACCCGTCGGCGCAGGTGGAGAACGAGGGCGGCTTCACGGCGCGCTTCACGATGGCCGAAGTCGACTACTCGTGGGGCGCCGGGCGGCTCCGCGCGCTCGGCGTGCGCGTCAACCGGCCCGCCAGCGGCCTCTGGCGCCAGGCGCAGCGCGCGGCCGACATGCAGTTTGCGACCCGCGAGGCGCGCGCGGGCATGATCGCGCACGAGCTGGCGCTCGTCCCCGCGATGCTCCTGGATCCCGAGCGGCTGCCCATCCACGCCAGCGGCCTGCAATCACCCGATGGCGGCGTGTTGCTCCTCGGCGGGACCGGTGGCGTGGGCAAGACCTCGCTCTGCCTCGAACTCGGCCGCAGCGCGGGCTACCGTTTCCTCGCCGATGACATCGCGGTTCTCGACGCCAGAGGCCGCGTCTTCCCCAACCTCGCGTACCCGAAGGTCTACGGGTACAACATGGTCGGCCACGACGACCTGCGCGACTCCGTGCTCAAAGGCCGCGGCGCGCTGGACCGTCTGCACTGGCACCTCCACAAAGCGCGAGGCCTGGACAAAGTGCGCCGCCGCGCCGCGCCCGAAACCCTCTACGGCCCCGTCTCCGAGGGCGGGCCTCTGGCGCGCTACGTGATCCTCATGCGCGAGGCGCGCGACGAGATCGCCGTGGACTCTGTCGGCGCCGACGAAGCCGCTGAGCTATCGGTCCGCGTGCTCCAGACTGAGTTCGCGCAGTTCCTGACACACCTTCAGTGGCACGCCTACAACCGTGGCCTCCTCGGCCTGGAGCCCTTCGCGACGCCAGAGGCCACGATCAGCCGCTGGCGCGATGGGCTCGCACAGGCGCTGGGCACGGCGGAGTGCGTCGTCGCACGAATCCCTATCGGCATGGAGCACGGAGCCTTCCGGCGCGAGATGAGCGCGGTGCTAACGGCGTAGGCCTCTGGCGCCAGAAGCCGCCAGACCACCCGTAGGGACACACCGCTGGTGTGTCCTCCGTCCTGAATGCCGCGACATCAGCCGCAGCCCCCCCCGTAGTCGCACGAGACCTACGCTCCGAGACACGGCGGCCTGATGCGCCAGAGGCTATTCCGGCGGCTCCTCCCCCGCTACAATCGCGAGAACGGCCTCCCCGTACTGCTCCAGCTTTGCCGGGCCGATGCCCTTGACGGCCAGCAGGTCGTCGTTGGACTCCGGCATCGCAAGGGCCACGGCACGGAGCGTCTTGTCGTTGAACACGACGTAGGGCGGCACGCCTTTTTCGATGGCGAGGTCGGAGCGCCAGGCGCGGAGCAACTGGAAGACCTCGCCGGCGTCGTCGTCCAACTCGATGTCGTCCGAGCCGCCTCTGGCGCCAGAGGCCGATCCGCCAGAGCCTCTGGCGCCGCGAGTCAGCTTGTCCGCCAGCCCATCGCGACCCACGTCGATGGCCTCGCGATGCGCGAGCGCCTGGCGGCCCAACGGCGCCACGTCCAGAACCTGGAACTGGTTACCGCCCGAGCCCTCCACGCTGACCGTCTTGAGGTAGCCCTTGAGGAGTAGCCCCTTGTAGAGCGCGTCCACGTCGTCCAGGCTCATCATGCCCAGGCGGCCGTAGTACGGGTGCCCCTCGTACTTGTCCATGCCCTTGGCTTTGGAGCCGGCGAGGATCTTGGTCATCGTCTTGCGCCCGACGGGCCACTTGAGTCGCGTCACGGCATCCAGCAGGCCCAGCGCGATGCGCGAGTGCATGGGGATCTGGTCCCACTCCGGGATCTCGTCCGGTGCGTCCTGCATCCGCGATTCCACGGCGCACACGTCGCAGCACTCGGCGCCTTCCACGGACGGTTCTGCCTTGTCGCCGAAGTGCGTCAGCAGCACGCGACGGCGGCACCGGTCGGCCTCGGCGTAGCTGACCACCACGCGGAGCTGGTCGGTTTTGTGCTGCTTGTGCCGGTCACTACCGCCCAACTCGTCTTGCACGCGGGAGCGGTCCCACGCCTGCACGCGCCAGACGCGCGTCGCGCCCTCGTCGTCCAGCCGTTGCGCCAGGCCGCTCCGCTCCAGAATGCTCAGCGCGACGCGCGCGAGGACGGGGTGCACGCCAGAGGCATCGGCGATTTGGTCGGGCTCGGCGCGCGCGATGCCGTTCTCATCCGCGCGGCGGGCGAGCGCGCGGTAGGTCGTGTTCACGTCGGTCTGCTCCGGCGCCTGCTGCTCGATAAACCACTCGCGGAGGCCTCGGTCCTGCGGCGCGTAGAACAAGACGGCGCGAGACGGCTTCCCATCGCGCCCTGCGCGCCCCGCCTCCTGGTAATACGCCTCCAACGTGGACGGAATCGACCAGTGCGCCACAAAGCGTACATCGCCTCGGTCCACGCCCATGCCGAAGGCGTTTGTCGCCACGACGAGATCCAGTTCGCCGCCGATAAACCGGTCCTGCACGAACGCCCGCTCGCGGTCGGGCAACCCGGCGTGGTATGCCTCGCAGGCCAAGCCCATCTCGGCGCGGATGTACTGCGAGAGCTCCTCGGTGTCCTTGCGCGTGGAGGCGTAGACCAGCCCTGCGCCTCTGGCGCCAGAGGCCTCGGCGTCGCTCGCGTACTCGTCCAGCACGTCGAGCAGCGCGCGCCGCTTCTGCGCGCGGCCGGATGTGGAAACGACCTCGAAGAGCAGGTTCGGGCGGTCGAAGCCCGTCACCACCACCTCCGGGTCGCGGAGTTCGAGGTTGGCGCAAATGTCGCGCTGCACGTCGCGCGTGGCCGTGGCTGTCAGCGCCACGCACGGCGGGTTGCCCATCTGGTCCCGCGCGGGGCCGATGTTGCGGTAGTCCGGGCGGAAGTCGTGGCCCCACTGACTCACACAGTGCGCCTCGTCCACGGCCAACCGGGCCACCTTGCACGCGTCTAGCGCGCGCAAAAAGCCCCGCTGCCGCAGCCGCTCCGGAGCCACGTAGATCATGTCCAGCCCGCCTCTGGCGAGGAGGTCCAAGACCGCCTTCTGCTCCTCCATCGTCATCGCGGAGTGGACCGCCGCCGCGGCGATGCCCTTGGCCTGGAGGCCGTCCACCTGGTCCTTCATCAGCGCGATAAGCGGCGAGACGACGACCGTCGTGCCACGCCCCGCCAGCCGGTCCATGACCGCGGCGAGCTGGTAGATAAGGCTTTTGCCCGCTCCCGTCGGCATCACGACCAGGGAGTCCCGGCGCTCCAGGACTGGCGCGAGCGCGCGCTCCTGCCCCGGCCGCAGGCCCACGTGGCCAAAGGTCCGCAGGAGCACGTCGGGAAGATGGGGAGCCGTCTCGTTCATGCCTCACGATACCACGCCACCCTGCGCCATCGGGGCGTCACACCCGTGCGGAAGAGGGGGAGAAAAGGACCACGGAGAGTGTGCATCCGGCCTCTGGCGCCAGAGGCCGCGCCGACCCTACCCCGCCCCATCGCCGGACGGCGGCTCCCGCCTCTGGCGCTTCGCGATGGCATCTTTCGTCCAGTTCTTTTCCAGGTCCTCCTCTTTGCGCATAAATCGGTACACCGGATACAGCAGGATGAACGCTAGGGCGAAGAACCCGACGGTCGTGGCGATGATGACGAAGGTCCAGTTGGTGTCTTCCATGAAAGCGAGGGCGTGGTTGGTGAACCCGCCAGAGGCCGCCGCGTTCTCCAGATATGCCCCAAGCCACTGTCCGTGTTGTCGATGTGTACCCGTACCGGTGGCGCGAGGGCGCGCTGGAGTTCCTGGTTCTGCGCCGCGCGGCGGGCCACGCCTACGCGGGGACGTGGCGCATGGTGGGCGGCAAGATTGACGCGGGCGAGACGGCGTGGCAGGCCGCGATCCGCGAGATGGCCGAGGAAACGTCGCTCGCCGTCCACCGATTCTGGGCCATCCCGAGCGTGAACGCGTTCTACGAATGGCAGCGCGATGTCGTCGCGCTGATTCCTGCGTTCGCCGCAGAGGCCTCTGGCGCGGTCGTGCTGGACGGCGAGCACGACCGCGCGGAATGGCTCCCGCCAGAGGAAGCGGCCGAGCGGCTCGCGTGGCCGGAGCAGCGCCGGCTGCTACGGCTCGCCGCCGCGACCGTGGCCTCTGGCCGGATCGCCCCAGAACTCTTCATCGCCCTCCCAAAAGGCACCCGGTAGGGTTTCCCCTATGTGCGATGTACATTAACCAAAAGAACGTCCCCTACGCGAGAATGAACGATTCGTCCTCGGCTACCCGACTCCATCAGAACGACGGCTTCCAGCTTATCGCACAGGCGTTGCCCGACGCCGTTTTCGTGGTGAACGCCGACGGATTCATCACGTACGTGGGGGACAAAGTGGAGCCCATGTTGGGGCACGCGCCAGAGGACATCCTCGGGAAAGCGTTCCGCGAACTTATCCACGAAGGCGACCGGTCCGGTCTCCCGCACCGGTTCAGCGAGGTGCAGGGCGGCGCGTGGGATGCGCGCTTCCTCAACCCGAACGGGGTGCCGATGTGGACCAACGTGTCGGTTCTCGCGCCGACGGCCAACGGCGTGCTGGATACCGGGGACATGATCGTGCTCGTGCGCGGGATCCGCGAGAACGAGCTTCCGCGAGACCGGACGATGCTGTACCGGCGCGCGCTGGACGCCTCGAACAACCTCATCGTGGTCACCGACCCGTGCTTGCCGGACAACCCCATCGTGTTCGTCAACTCGTTCTTCCTGGAGGCCACGGGCTACGAGCGGGAAGAGATCGTCGGCCAGAACTGCCGCTTTCTGCAAATCGGCCCCGATGGCGTGCGCGACGATTACCAGCCGGGGTTCGATGGAAAGCCAGGCCTCGACGCCTTGCGCGAAGCCATCGCGACGGGGAGCGACATCACGGTCGTGCTGCGGAACTACCGCAAGAGTGGGGAGATGTTCTACAACGAACTCTTCCTCACGGCCGTCCTCGACGAAAACGGCGAGGCCCTCGCGTTCGTGGGGGTGCAGAACGACATCACGGCGCGGATTGAGGCCCAGTCCACGCTGGAAGACCGCGAAAAAGAGCTCGGCGCGTTCTACAACCGCGCGGAGCTCCGCATGGGCATCCTCGAAGTGGACGGCGAGCAACTCGTCCACCGCTCTGCCAACCGGGCCGCCTGCGAGCTGTTCGGCGTAAAGGAAGTGGACGGCGCGACGTCAAAAGACCTCGGGTTCACCGACGCCGAGACCCGCAGGTGGTATGAGCACGTGCGCACCTTCCGTTCCGGCGACGATGTCGCGTTCGAGACGCGCTTCCCGTGGGACGCCTCGTCCGAGGACCCCGGCGCCACGCACTTCCGCGTGCTCATCAGCCCCATCGGGGACGGGCCGCTGTTTGCGTACGTGATGGAGGACCAGACGAGCACCCGCGCGCTGGAAGCCGAACGGCGGCGGCTCTACGCCGCCGTGGAGTCCCTCCGCGACCCGGTGATGATCACGGACGCGACCCTGAACCGCCCTGGTCCGTACGTCCTCTACGTCAACCCGGCTTACACCAGCGTGTTTGGCTACGAGGCCGAAGAGGTGATCGGCAAGACGCCGCGCATCTCCCAAGGGGCCGCCACGGACCACTCGGTCCTCGCGCGCATGCGCCGGAAACTGGAGGCTGGCAAGCCCGCCAGCGGCGAGGTCATCAACTATAAGAAGGACGGAACGCCGTTCCTGCTCCAGTGGGAAGTCGCGGCCGTCAAGGACGAGACCGGCCGCGTGGTTCACTTCGTGGCGACGATGCGCGACGTGACCGACCGCCGGCGTCTGGAGCGCGCCGTTTTGGAAGCGACGGCCCGTGAGCAAGAGCGGATGGCGCGGGACCTCCACGACGGACTCGGGCAGGTTCTCGCCGGCACGCGCTACGCGCTCTCGGCGGTGGCCGGCTCGCTGACGCAAGAGGACCACCGCGAGGCCTCTACCGTACGCGCGGCAGCGGACCAGATCGGGGTGGCGCTGAACCAGGCGCGCACCATCGCGCACGGCCTCCTCCCGACGCATCTGGAGAACAACGACCTACCGACGGCCATCGCCGAGCTCGCGCGTGACGTGAGCCAGGCGTACAGCGTGGTCTGCTCCTTCGAGGGCGGCCTCACCGTAACGCCGGCCTCGCACTCGCACCACCTGTACCGGATCGCGCAAGAGGCCGCCACCAACGCGGTCCGCCACGGCGGCGCGCACCGCATCGATATCCGTTTGGAGGCACTAGAGGCGCACCCCAGCGGTTTCGGCGCGTCTCTGACCATCGTAGACGACGGGTGTGGCATCGACGCCGGCTCGGCTTCTAGCAACGGGCTCGGAATGCGGAGCATGCATTTCCGCGCGCAGTCCATCGGCGGCGAGTTGCGCGTGGAGAGCGCGCCGGGCGAACGCGGCACGCAGATCGTGTGCCTGTTCGACGCGGAGACCTCCCAAACGGCCGGCTCTGCCGACCGCGAGGCCGTGATGGGCATCGACTGAGCGGGAACAGCGGACCGGGAACGGGAATCCACCCTGCACGGCCTCTGGCGCCAGGGGCCGTTCGCCTCTGGCAGCTCGCGTTTACGCCAGAGGCCGCGGCGCTCCGTCTGTCTCCGCTTCCCCCCTCTCCATGATCGTCCTCGTCGTCAACGCCGGTTCCTCGTCCCTCAAGATGGACCTCATCGACAGCGAGAGCGAGGCGACGCTCGCCGGCGGGATGGTGGAGCGGATCGGCGCGGTGACGTCGCTGGCGCGGTTCGCGGTTGCAGGCGAGAAGCCCCGGAAAAAGGCGGTGGAAGCGCCCGACCACGGCGCGGCGCTGGACGTGCTGCTGGGCGCGCTAAAAGACGCGCAGAAGGCGGGCGAGGAGGCCGGCGTCCCGCTCGGGCCTATCGAGGCCGTAGGGCACCGCGTGGTCCACGGCGGCGAGGCCTTTTCCGAGGCCGCCCGCATCGACGACGAGGTGAAGGAGGCCATCCGCGACGCGTTCGACCTCGCGCCGCTCCACAACCCGGCCAACCTCCGCGGCATTGAGGCTGCGGAGTCCCTCTTCCCCGACCTCCCGCAGGTGGCCGTGTTCGACACGGCGTTCCACCAAACGCTCCCGCCCGAGGCCTACCTCTACGCACTCCCCAACCGGCTCTACCGCCGCCACAAGATCCGCCGCTACGGCTTCCACGGGCCCAGCCACCGCTACGTGTCCCGGCGCGCGGCCGAGCTTGCGGGCGTGCCGCCAGAGGCCTCTCGCGTGATCACGCTGCACCTCGGCAACGGGTGCTCGGCGTGCGCGGTCCGCGACGGCCACAGCGTGGACACGAGCATGGGCGCCACGCCGCTCGAAGGCCTGGTGATGGGCACGCGCTGCGGCGACTTAGATCCCAGCCTCGTCTTCGAGCTGGTAGAGTTGGAGGACGCCTCGCTGAGCGAGATCCACGCAATGCTGAACCGCTACAGCGGCCTGCTCGGCCTCAGCGGCTACGCCGCCGACATGCGCGATTTGCTCGCCGAGGCGGCCTCTGGCGACCGCCGCTGCCAGCAGGCGATCGACGTGTTCTGCCACCGTGCAAAAAGCTACGTCGGCCGCTACATGGCGGTTTTGGGCGGGTGCGACGTGCTCGCGTTCACGGCCGGGATCGGCACGTTCGCGGCGCCCATCCGCGAGCAGATCTGCGCCGGGCTCGAAGGCCTCGGCATCGAGATCTCGCCTGAGGCCAACGCCGACGCTAGCGGCAAAGAGGCGCGCATCTCCACCGACGAGTCCCGTACGCAGGTCTGGGTGGTGCCCACGAACGAGGAGCTCGTGATCGCGCAGGACGCCGCCCGGCTCGCGACCGCCGCGCAGCAATCGCCGTACGCTTAAGGCGGGGACTGGGACCTGTCCCCGCTCGGCCTCTGTCGCCAGGGGCCTACACGCCGAACTGCGTGAGGTGGTGGTCGGTGTGCTTATAGAACATCGCGCTCCACTCCTCTGCCGTGATCTTGCCGAAGGAGTGAGACTCCCGGCCTTCGAACGCCGCGGCGCCCTCGCCAGAGGCCCGCGAGATGTAGGCCTTCAGCTTCTGGCGTTCGGTCTCGAAATCGCGCGCGTCGGTGACGAGAAAGGACGGCGCCGTTTTGCCGTTCTTGCGGTACGGCGTCTCGCTGACCACGACCGGCTTGACGAGAAAGCGCATGACCAGCTTCATCGGCCCCCGCGGCTTCGGATGCCGCTGCGCAAACGCCGGGTCGTAGAGCGCGTCGAACGGCTTCGCCGTGTGCGCGAGCATCTGCGCGACGCTCATCACGCCCCACTCGGGCTGGCTCTCGGGCGTCAGGCGGTCGATCCGCGCGAGGAGGCCGCGAGCGACCGAGCGGTCGAAAAAGTTGGGCAGAGGCATGGAAGCGAGGGCAAACGGAAAGGGAGTGTACGGGCACCCAGAGACCCTCTCGCGGTGCGAGCATGAACTCTCCCCGCCGCCTCTGGCGCCTGAGCCCGCAGTCAGACGCGGGGGCGGCTCGTACCATCGGGTATGCGCACCCTTCTCGCCCTGGCGCTCGCCGCCGCTCTCACCGCCTGCTCCGACGCCCCCGCCAGAGGCCCTTCGGGCGACGCCGAGGCCGTCGCGCTCGTCCGCGCTGCCCAGCAGGCGCACGGGTCGGACAACCTGGAAGGCGCCACACTCCATTTCACCTTCCGCGGCGACGCGTTCACGGCGCGGCGCGACGGCGGGCGCTTCCGCTACACCCGCACCACGCGCGACGAGCAGGCACGCGAGGTCGTGGACGTGCTGGACAACAGCGGCCTCTCGCGGACCGTGGGCGGCGAGGCGGTGCGTCTGGCGCCAGAGGAGATCGGGCCGATCACGACGGCGGTCAACTCCGTCGTCTACTTCGCGACGCTGCCCGCCGCGCTCAGCGACGCCGCGGTGCAAGCGCGGAGCCTGGGCCGGGACTCGGTCGCGGGCGAGCCGTACGACCGCCTGGAGGTCACCTTCGCGCAAGAGGGCGGCGGGAATGACTGGGAGGACCGGTACCTTTACTGGCTCCACCCCGAGCGGCGCACGCTGGACTACATCGCGTACTCCTACCGCGTCGCGCCCGGCGCCTCTGGCGCCAACGACACCGGCCACCGCTTCCGCCGCGTGATCGGCACGGCAGACGCCGGCGGCTTCCGCGTGCAGGACTACGCCAACCTCACCGCCGACTCGCTGTCGGCCCTGGAGGAATACCCCGCCGCGCTCGCCAGAGGCGTCACGCGCGAGGTCTCCGAGGTGCGGACCGAACAGGCACGCCTGGAGCGCTAGCGGCTCGCGCCAAGAACGGGGCAGCCTCTGGCGCCAGAGGTGAGACCGGTGTCTGCATGGGTTCTGGATATCCGCTGGCGAGACTGGGGTCTCCCCTGCGTCCTGTGGCGCGCAGGACCCACCGCTCGCCGCCGGCCCCTCCCGGGAGGCGTATCGTACTCCTGCCCTCCAGCCCGCCGATGCCCACCACCCTGCTCGTCGCCGAAGACGAAGCCTCGATCCGGGACCTCCTCCGAGACTTTTTCGAGGGGCAGGGATACGCCGTCGTAACGGCGACCGACGGGCAAGAGGCGCTGGCCGCGGCCCGCGAGGCCGCCCCCGACCTCGTCCTGCTCGACGTGATGATGCCGTGGATGGACGGCTTCGAGGTGATCCGCCAACTGCGGCGCGACGGCGAGACGCCGGTCATCCTCCTCACGGCCCGGGCGGGCGAGGCCGACAAGGTGGAAGGGCTCGGCCTCGGCGCGGACGACTACGTGACCAAGCCGTTCAGCTTCCACGAGGTCGCCGCGCGCGTCGAGGCCGTGCTCCGGCGCGCTCGGCGGGGCGCCGACGTGCTCCGGGGCGGCGACATCGTCCTCGATACAGGCGCGCACCGGACCTCCGCCAGAGGCCAGGCCGTCGACCTCACGCGTGCGGAGCAGACCGTTCTCCGCGCGCTGATGGAGGCCTCGGGCCGGGTCCTTTCCCGCGCCGACCTGCTCGACGTTCTCGGCCTCGAACACGGCTCCGAGCGGACCGTCGACTCGCACGTCCGCAACCTCCGCGCAAAGGTCGAGGCCGACCCCGGCGCGCCGACCCACGTCGAGACCGTGTTCGGCGTCGGGTACCGCTTCGGGCCCCCGGTCCGGTCGTGATGCGCGGGCTCCGGTCGCTCCGCACCCGGTGGACGCTTGCCCTGATGGCGGTGTGCGTGCTCGAAGCCGCGCTGGTCGCCGTCGCCGTCCGGGTGTCCACGTCGCGGGCCTTTGGCCGCTTTGTCGTGGAGGAGTCCTTCGAGGTGTTCGTGGCCGATGTGGAGTCGGCAGTGCAGCGCACGGGCGACCTGAACGCTGCGCTGTCCACGCTCGGCACCCGGCCGGCCTCTGGCGCAGAGGCGCCGCGCGCGGAGTCGCCAGACGGCTCGCTCTCGCCAGAGGCGCCTCTGGCAGGCGCCCGGCGCCCGGACAGGCCCCGTGGGGAGGGCGCCCCTCCGGCACGGCCCGGCGCGCGCCCCCGAGGCGGCGGCATGCGCCCCCCGGACCTCGGCCGGAGCATCGCCTTCGGGCTGGCCGACGCCGAGGGCCGCGTGGTTCGCCCGTTCGACGGGTACGCCTCTGGCGACGCCCTCGCGCTGGAGACCCTCGCCAGAGGCCGCGCGGTCATCGTCGGCGGCGAGCAGGTCGGGACGGCCTTTGTGCCGAGCGGCGCGGCGGCGGGCCTCGCGGACTTCCCCGAAACCAGCCCCGAGGCGCGCTTTGTCCGCTCCTCCACCACCGCGCTGGTCGTGGCGCTCGGCGTCGCGCTCGCGGTCGCGCTGGGGGTCGGCGTGTGGCTCACTGGGCGTACCGTGCGCCCGCTCCGCCGGCTGACCGACGCCGCGCGCGGGATCGCGAGCGGCGAGCTCGGGCGGTCGGTCCAGGTTTCGCGCGACGACGAGGTCGGCGCGCTGGGGGAGGCCTTTAACACCATGAGCGCGCGCCTGGCGGAGTCGACGGCGCTCCGCCAGAGGATGACCTCGGACGTCTCGCACGACCTCCGGACGCCGGTCACGGCCGTGCTCGGCACGCTGGAACTCATCGAGAGCGGGGCGCTGGCGCCCACCCCGGAGCGCATCCGCACGGCCCGCCTCCAGGCCGAGCGGCTGGCCCGCCTGATCGAGAGCTTCCACACGCTCGCCATCGCCGATGCCGGCGAGCTCCCGGTTCACCCCACGCGCGTGCCTCTGGCGGAGGCGTTGCGCCACGCCGCTCTCGCCTTCGAGGCCCAGACCGACGCGGCCGAGGTCGAGATCGCCGTCGAGGCCGACGCCCCCGACGTCCGCGCCGACCCCGACCGCCTCGCGCAGATCCTCGCCAACCTGATCTCGAACGCGCTCCGACACACGCCGCCCGGAGGGCGAGTCACCCTCTCGGCGCGAGAGGCGGCCTCTGGCGTGGAGATCGCCGTGCGCGACACGGGGCGCGGCATCCCGGCCGGCGTGCTGCCCCACATATTCGAGCGCTCGGTCCGGGCCGACGGGTCGCGGTCCGGCGAGGGCGCCGGGCTAGGGCTCAGCATCGTCCGCTCGCTGACCGACGCAATGGGGGGCGCCGTGGGCGCCGCAAGCGCGCCAGAGGCCGGGACCACGGTGACGGTCACGCTGCCGGTATGGGACGGCTCTCCGGACTCGGTCTAGACAGCTCCGGCGCAGGCTTAAACCGTCGACCAAAACCCGAGGTGGAGCCATCGCGAGGAGCCCGTTCGGCTGCGCTCGGGGCAGGCTCTGCGACGTGGCGCTCTCGTGATTCCGCGCTCGGGTGCACGAGATCGCCGCGCTTCGCTCGCGATGACACCGGTTTGGGCGTACTCGCCTCACGCCGCTGACGTGTGACTGCCTCTGGCGCCAGAGGCTGGGACGCCAGAGGACTGAGCGGTTCGAGGCATCAGGAGGGGCGCAGGCGAGGCGTAAAGGGCCTCTGGCATGCACAGGATCTGGACATCGGCTCCCGAGACTGGTGAGACATCCCCACCTCTCCCGCTATGCACCCGTTCGTCCGCTGGGCTCTCCCGGCCCTCCTCGTCACCCTCGCCGCCTGCGACAGCACCTCCAGCGGAGGCGCCTCTAGCGACGCGTCCATCGCGCTCGCGTCGCTTACGTGCGACGTCGACGGCGTCAACGCCGCGCCGTTCACCGTCGCCGACGCCCTCGCCGAGAACGCGGCCGACCACGAGGCCACAGGCGACTACGATTACGACGCGGCAGCGGCAACCACGATCGCCCTGAGCGGCACGTCGGCCACCGTTACCGGGGGCGGCGCGAGCGCCAGCGGCGGCGTCGTCACCGTGGCCGAGCCCGGCACCTACGTCGTAAGCGGGACGCTCTCCGACGGCCAGATCGTCGTCGATTCGCCCGCTAACGGGACCGTCAAGCTCGTCCTCGCGGGCGCGAGCATCACCCACCTGTCCGACTCCGCCATTCGCGTGGATGAGGGCGACAAAACAGTCCTCATCCTCGCCGCCGGCACGGTCAACACCGTCGCCGATGGCGCGGTCTACGCCGACGCGGTCGAGCAGAACGCGGCCCTCTGGAGCGACGACGACCTCTCTATCGGCGGATCGGGCACGCTCGTGGTCACGGCCAGCTTCGAGGACGGCATCGCGAGCAAGGACGGCCTCGTGATCGCGGGCGGCACGATCACCGTGACCGCGCCCGACGAGGGCATCCGCGGCAAGGACTACCTCGTCGTCCGCGACGGCACGCTAGACGTGACCGCCGGCGGCGACGGCCTGAAGTCCGACGAGGACGGCGACGCCCAGCTCGGCTACCTCCACATCGCCGGCGGGACCCTCGCGGTCGACGCCTCTGGCGACGCCGTCACGGCCGAGACCGACGCGCTCGTCAGCGGCGGCACCCTCACGCTCCGCTCCGGGGGCGGCGCGGGCGTCGCGCCCGGCGACGCCTCCACCAAGGGCCTCAAGGCCGGCGCGCTCCTCGTCGTCGACAGCGGCGCGCTCACGGTCAACGCGAGCGACGACGGGTTCCACTCCGACGGCGACGTCGTCGTCAACGGCGGGACCATCGAGATCGCGACCGCCGACGACGCCGTCCACGCCGACCTCGACCTCACCGTCAACGGCGGCACGATCAACGTGACGCAGAGCTACGAGGGGCTCGAATCCGTGCTCGGGGACCTGACCATCAACGGCGGGACCATCGACGTGGTGGCGAGCGACGATGGCTTCAACCTCTCCGGCGACGGCGACGACGAGCCCGGCGTCGAGTCCGAGGGCGACCCGTACGACATGGTCTTCAACGCCGGCCGGGTCACCATCACGTCGGGCAACGACGGCATCGACTCCAACGGCTCCATCGTGATGACCGGCGGGTGCCTCGCCATCAGCGGCCCCGTTCCGGGCACGCGGCCGGAGCAGGGCGCGATCGACTACAACGGTGACTTCGAGATCACCGGCGGCGTGCTCGTCGCCGCAGGCGCGGCAGGCCGGATGGCGCAGACGCCGGGCACGGCCTCGACGCAGCCCACGCTTGCCGTCACGTTCTCATCGCCGCAGGCGGCCGGGACCGTCGTCGCGCTCGATGGCGGCAGCGCGCTGGCGGTGGCGCCGGGCAAGACGTTCCAGTCGCTCGTGGTCTCGGCGCCGTGGCTCTCCACCGGCGGCGAGGTCTCGCTTTACCGGGGCGGAAGCGTCTCGGGCAGCGCCACCCCGGTCCTGTTCGATGGCGGGGCGGTAAACGGCGCGACGCTGCTCGAAACCGTCACGCTCTCCTCCATCATCACGGCCGTCACGTCCTGAGCCGCACGGCCCGTCCGAGTCCGCGCCCGCCTTATGAGAGGCGGGCGCGGCGCGTGTAGGCCTCTGGCGCCAGAGGCGCACGACGGTCAGCGCACGACGGTCAGCGCACGACGGTCAGCGTCCGGCTCTGCGCGCCTGCGCCCGTCACCAGCCGCGCGATGTAGACGCCCGCGGGCAGCGCGCCGGTCGCGAACCGAACCTCGTGCGCGCCCGGCGCCAGAGGCCCATCGAGCAACACGGCTACCTCGCGGCCGAGCGCGTCGAACACGGCAAGGCGCGTCTCGCCAGAGGCATCGAAGCGGAGCGTCGTCGCGTCTCTGGCGGGGTTAGGTGTGGCGCGGAGGGTGGTGCCAGAGGCTGCGGATGGGCGCTCGGTGGGCGTACCCTGAGCGAGTTCGTACGCTGCGACGGTGCTATTGGGCATTCCACCTGCTGCCCTGAAGTCGCCCCCGAGGTAGAGCCGGCTGTCTGCGAGTGCCAGCGTGTAGACGGAGCCACCTACATTGCCCAGCGTCTCCCAGCCCGTCTCGCCATGGATAAAGAGGTGGTCACGTGGGCGGGGTGGATACACCTCAGATGAAGCGCCAACTACGACCCGTCCGTCAGGCAATAAGGCGATGGAGCGAGGCAAAATTTCCATCGGTCCGGCGTCCGCCCATACACTCCCGGACCATTTCGCGAGGTGCCGGGCCGGTGTGACAGGACGGTTGGGCTGAGCGAATGTCTCGAAGTCTCCTCCCACATACAGCGCGCCATCGAGTCCGAGCGTCATGGCGGTGATGGTCGAGGTAGAGTATGGCCCATCCGCCTCAGGCCCACCGATCCACGCCCACTCCGTCCCAGTCCAGTGTGCGAGACCGTTAACGACGAGCGTCAACCCATTGGACTGCCGAACGGTTTGAAATCCACCGCTGACGTACGCGCCACCGTTACCGTCCGCTACGATCTCGTTCACAACCCCGACGGTTCCTCGACCCAGGACCTCCCAGGTGTGCCCGTCAGACATCTTGATGGCTCCGACGTACTCCGACTGGGCTTCGCTGTAGATCGAGCCACCGACGTAGAGCGTTCCATTTCCATACGCAAGCGTCAGCGGGTAGCCCTGAGGCAGAGGTGTACTCAGGGCTTGCCACGCCGTCCCGTCCCATAACGCGATCCGGTCTACATCGATCATGGACCCGTCAGGCTGAATAGCAGACGTGAACGTCCCGGCGACATAGAACTGCGGGAGCCCCCCATCGCATCCTGCAGAGGCGATGGCCTCCACAGTCCCGATCGCGTCCTGATTCCAGCCGATAGAGCGCAGTCCTCCCCCGAAGGCGCGCCACTCCCCTTGTGACCACAGCGCGACGCTGTGCACAAACGCGTCCCCTGCGCCTTCAAACCCGCCCACTACAATGACGCCTTCACCGCACGGCGACGCGACGATCTGGTGGGCGATGGAATACACGTCGTCACGGACTCTCCAACCGATCGCGTCTTGCCCACTATAGGCGCTGAGTGAGTTCCACCCGCTGGGTCCGAGTTGCGCTATTCCAGATGACCTGGCGACGCGGCCATCGTGGGACTGAGCGCCGACGAACTCGCCACCTGCTACCAGCCCGTTCGCGCTTCGTGCGAGAACGTACACACCCCCACCAGAGGCGCTCTCGCTGCTACCTAGAGGCAGAACATCACCGATGCGCTCCCAAGATCCGCCCCTCCATCGAATGATGCCTCCCGATACGACCGGTGTGTTCCCGCTCTGAATGCCCGCCTTAAAGAAGCCACCGAACACAGCGGAGCCGTCTGCATCGATGAGGATATCCCTCACGCTTGCACTGAGACCGCTCCCAAGAGTGTGCCATGTGGACCCATCCCAACGCGCGGCGTTTTGGAACCCGTCCCCGAGCTCGCTCCAGTTAAAAAACCCGCCCGCGTATAGATCGTCTCCCGCCCACGCTAGCGCGGCAGGCACGTCGCTTCCACCGTTGCTCTGCAGAGGCGTCCACGAGGTCCCATTCCACAGGAGCACGCCCGAGAAAAATCCCTGAGCGTCTGAATGCTGCACGCTGCTGATGCTGAAGGCGATGCGCCCATCGGGATGGACGGCAACTGCAGATCCAGAACTCGTGTACCCGGAGGCGGATCGGAAACCAAAGTCCACCCACTCGGACCCGGTCCACTTGACGAGACCATACGCCGAAACGGATGTACCTGAAGGCTGAACCACGCTCCTGAATGTTCCTGCAACGAGGATGCTTCCGTCGGGGGCCTCGGTGAGTTTGCCCCCAAACCCTGGGGAGTTGCCGATGCGGAGCCCTCCACCGACAGCGTGCCATCGTCCGTTGGCCCACCGCACGACGCCAGAGGCCGAGACGGCCGCACCGTTGCTCTGGTACGCCTCCTGGAACGACCCCGCCACGTACAGTGACCCATCCGAGGCGAGGAGGATATCTGACACCGAGACCATGTCCACCGATGACGCGCCCAGGCCTCGTCCCAACGGCGACCACCGAGAGCCATCCCAATGCGCGAGGCTTTGCACCTCCACTCCGTCGACGGATGCAAACCGCCCCCCGACAAAGAATCCTCCTGCCGCATCGGGCTCAACGGCGTACACAGCCTCGCCGTACCCCGCAATCCCTGGGTAAGAGAACACGCCTGACCAGCGGTCCTCCTGGCCTCTGACGGGGAGCGCGGCGAGCAGTACGAGAGCGAATAGAGAGGCGCGTAGGGTCATAACCGCCGGGGGAAAGGGGGCGACAGAGAGAGAGCAAAAGCGGCCGAAGAAACGTCATCCCCTGACGCCGTCAAATCACAATCACTGGGCGCGCGTCATTTCACAGTCCCGACGCCAGAGGCCGTCTTCGCCCGGTCCTCCACGCGGCCTCTGGCGCGGCGCGGTAGCTTGGCGGAAACGCTTCCGATCCGCCCCTCTACGCCCATGTCTCGCTCCCTCAAAGGCCGCTCGTCCCTCCGCATTGCCTCCGGGCAGGGTTTCTGGGGCGACTTGCAGCGCGCGCCCATCGACCAAGCCCGCAACGGCCCCATCGACGTGCTCGTCATGGACTACCTCGCCGAGGTGACCATGTCCATCATGCAGAAGCAGAAGCTGCGCAACCCCGAGATGGGCTACGCGCGGGACTTTGTCGAGGTCTGCACCGAGCTCGCGCCCGACATCATGGAGAAGGGCTTCAAGATCATCTCCAACGCCGGCGGCGTGAACCCCGTCGCCTGCGCCGAGGCCATCGTCGAGGGCGCCCGTGCGCGCAGCGCGGGTGGCCTGAAGGTGGCCGTCGTTACGGGCGACGACCTGCTGGACCAGTTGGACGCGCTCCTCGCGGACGGCGTCGAGCTCAAGCACATGGAGACCGGCCAGCCTCTGGCGGAGGTGCGGGACCAGATCGTGAGCGCGAACGCCTACCTCGGCGCCGGCCCCATCGTGGAGGCGCTGGAGATGGGCGCCGACATCATCGTGACCGGCCGCACGACCGACACGGGCCTGACCCTCGCGCCCATGATGCACGCCTTTGGATGGGAGGCCGGCGACTGGGACAAGATGGCCGCCGGGACCGTCGCCGGGCACATCTTGGAGTGCGGCGCGCAGTCCTCTGGCGGCAACTTCACCGACTGGCAGACCGTCCCGGACATGGCCGGCATCGGCTTCCCCATTGTGGAGGCGCAGCCCGACGGCACGTTTACGGTCACCAAGCACGAGGGGACCGGCGGCGTCGTCAACCGCGGGACGGTGAGCGAGCAGCTCCTCTACGAGATCGGCGATCCCAAGGACTACATCACGCCGGACGTGATCGCGGACTTTACGAGCATCCACCTGGAGGACGAGGGCGGCGACCGCGTGCGCGTCCACGGCATCGAAGGCCTCGCGGACACGCCGTTCCTCAAGGTCTCCGGCGCCTACGCCGACGGCTGGAAGTCCACCAGCACGCTCGTCTACGCCTGGCCCGACGCCGCCCAAAAGGCCCGCGCCGCCGCCGAGATCCTCCGCCAGAGGCTGGACAACCTCGGCCTGCAGTTCGACGAGTACCGCGCCGAGATCCTCGGCCTTTCGGCGCTTTCCGAGGTGGACGACATCGACGCGCCAGAGGACCTCGACGAGGTGCAGCTCCGCGTCTCGGTCCGCGGCCAGGACAAGGCCGCCATCGAGCAGTTCGGCCGCGAGATCGCACCGCTGATCCTGACCGGCCCGAGCGCGGTCACGGGCTTCGCCGGAGGCCGCCCGCGCCCCAGCGAGGTGATCGCCTACTGGCCCGCGCTGATCCCGAAAGACCGCGTCCAGACGGAGGTGCGGATCCTGGAGGTGTAGACCGTACTGCGTAGTCCGTACGGTGTAAGGGAGTTCTCTGTTGGACCTGTGCTCGCCTCTGGCGCCGGGGTGATGCGGGGTGATGCGTGATTCGTACTGCGTAAAGGGACGGCGGCAGCGCGGGCCTCTGGCGCTGGAGGCGGCACGCGATGCGTAGCTCCGTGAGGGGTGAGAAACCGGTCGCTACGTCCCCTACCGATACCCGCCCACCGCCACGCCCAGCTCCCTTGGCGCCGCGTCCACCGCCAGAGGCTAAGAGCGCCTACCCAAGCCTCACTGGTGTCATCGCGAGGAGCGCAGCGACGCGGCGATCTCGCCGCTCAGCGCTCGTCATCACGAGATTGCTTCGCTGGCGCTCGCAATGACAACCGGTTTGGGTAAGGCGTCGAAGCTCATCTCGACTGGAAACGCCCTACTCGCCACTCCCTACTGCCCCTCCCCACCGTGCCCCTCTCCCCCGCCGACGCCC
>NZ_MQWB01000001.1:2767099-2845547 GCF_002257665.1 Rubricoccus marinus
CTGGGGACTGGGGACTGGGGACTGGGGACTGGAAGCAAACCGGCTCGATCCTCTGGCGCCAGAGGTACCCACGCCGCATCGCCAGCAGTCCGCGCCTCGCCAGAGGCCCTTACTCCCCTGGCGGCGTGTCGCTCACGCGCTGGCCGAGCGTCTCCGGGTTGCCCTGGAGTTGGAGGCCCGTCGTCCGGCCGCTGGCGTCTTGGACGAACTCCCACGTGAGGTCCTGGCCGCCGAAGTAGAAAACGGTTTCGGACGCCGGGAGTAGCGGCTCGCTGCCACCGGCGCCCTCTGGCTCCAGCCGAAGCTGGCCGTCCTCCAGCGTGATGTGGAGAAGACCCATGCCGGAGCTGTAGCTGCCGACGTGACGCGCGAGCACCTCTGGCGCCACCTCGGCGACCGGCCGCGCCTGAGGAAGCTCGAACGGCTCGCCGTTCCAGATCGCCATGATGGCCGTGAAGATGGCCGTCCGGTGGATGCCCGGTGGGCTCATCACGAGCGCGTACGTCGTCCCCGGCGACGTACCGCCTTCCCGCTCGCGGTACAGCGCCGTCTTGCTCGTGCCGTCGCCGAAGTGCCCGATAAGCGGACGCGGAGACGTCTCGACAAAGCGGCCGAACACGTAGCGGCTAGTGGAGCCGTCCGCGAGCGTCGGCGGCTCGGCCGCAGCGCGGACCCATGCCTCAGGCACGATCTCGCCGCTCCAGAACGCGTGGTCGAACGCGAGCAGGTCCTCAGCCGATGCGTTGATGGCGTCGCCGCCGCCGCCCGCCCAGGCGGCCCACGGGATCTCGCCAGAGGCGCCCGTCGTGGCGTCGCGCATGCCGGCCGGCTCGGTCACGCGCTCGCGCACCGCCTCGGCGTAGCGCTTCCCGGTCACGGCTTCCAGCAGCGCCGCGAGGGTCTCGTAGTTCGCGTTGTCGTAGTCGAACTGCGCGCCCGGTTCGAAGCCCAGCCCCGGCCTCTGGCGCGCAACGATGCCGAGGAGGTCAGCCGTCGTGACGCGCCGCGTGGTGTCGCGATGGGCCGTGACGGCGGTCAGAAAGTGGAGTCCGCTGGTCTGGTTGAGGAGGTGGCGAACGGTCACGTCCCTGTACGGCCACGGATCGAGGTAGGTCTGCACGGGCGCGTCCAGGTCCACGCGGCCCTCGGCGGCAAGCGTGAGGACCGCGGCGGCGGTCATGGCCTTGCTCACGCTCGCGAGGTAGAACGGCGTGCGCGTCGTCGCGAGATCGCCCTCGTACGCGCCAGAGGCGTAGCGGTAGACGACGCGGCCGCTGGCGTCCGAAATGGCGAGCGCGCCGTCGAAGAGGCCGTCAGCGTGGAGCGCAGCGAGGGCGGAGTCCAGGCGCGCGGCGCGGTACGGGCGCATAGCCTCTGGCGGCGCGGCCTCACGCGTGGCGGCTTCTAGCGAAACGCGCTCTGAGGCCGGTGCCTCTGGCGCCAGAGGCGCGGCGGCGCAGCCGCATAGAATGAGGAGCGGGAGGAGTCGCGTCGGAGTCATACGAGTGAACAGCGAGAGAGGTAATCAGGATCGCGCCGGCGCGCGCGAGTTGCTCCCCTGGTAGCCGCCCGCACGGCTCGTAGTGCCAGTCGCTCCTCTCGCGATGCAGACGACGGAGGCATAGAAGCGCCAGAGGCCTCTGGCGCGCGTGATTTCCGAACCGCTTATGGCCTACGTGGCGGAACCGCGCCAGAGGCGGACAGGCTCTCCTCGCCGCCGGCGAAGACCTCCACGCGGCGCTCCAGGACCGTCTGCCCCGCGTCGCGGACCTCCACGTTGTACTCGCCCGCCATGAGCCGCAGCGACTGCGAGCCGCGGCCTACGAACACGCCGTCGATGCGGACCGAGGCCTCTGGCGGGGCGCCGACGAAGACCCAGCCCACGGCGGGCTCCAGGCCGACGACGAACTCCGCCACCTCGTCGGGCTGCGCGACGACGAAGTCCGAGGCCGTCTGGTAGCCGTCGGCTTCGACGGTGACCTCGAAACGGCCCGGCGCGTACGGGATGATGAGCGGCGTCGTGCCGATCTCCACGCCGGACAGCTTGACGCGGGCGCCCGTCGGCACGCTGTTGACCGAGATGGCGGCCGAGGCCTCGACGAGGTCGAAGCGGAGCGCTTGCTCCGCCTTCGCGCCGACGGTCACCTGCTGCGCGACGGCGTAGTAGCCGCCCTTGTACACCGCGATGTCGTACGTGCCGGGCACGACGTTGACCGTCGCCTGCGTCTCCCCACGTATGCGGAGGACGGGCAGCCCGTTGATGACGAGGTCCACGTCGTCCTGGTTGACGTAGACCGTCAGCGCGGCGTCGTCTTCCGGCGGCGGCGGCGTGCCGGGGGGTGGCACCCGGGCGGGCGCGGGGGCGAGGCGCTGCACCGTTTCTGGCGCCGGTGCGGGCTCGGCGCCGAGCGTGTCGGCCCGGGCCTCTGGCGTCGGGGCCGGCGCGGGGGCCACAGGCCGGGGCACCTCGCGGAGGGTCACCTCGCGCCGCGTGGTCTCGCCCGCGAGGATGTCCACGACCACGCGCTCGGTCTCGTAGCCCGGCTTCTGGATGTAGAACGTCGCGTTGCGCGGCGAGAACCGCTGGCTGTACGCCGTGCGGCCCATCCGCACGCCGCCAGAGGTCACGAGCGCCTCGCGCACGTTGGCGTCCAGCACGATGGTACCCGGCGGTGGCGGCGCGACCGGCTCGGCCGGCGGTGGCGGCGTTACAGTCGCGCTAAACGCGACGGTGTGTCCGGGCTGGATGCGGAGCGCCGTCCGCGTCACCTCGCAGGTCCACACGTTGCCAGCCTTCCGCGCCGACTGGATGCGCGCAATGATGCCCTGCCGCCCGCGCACGTTGCCGTAGATCGTCCCGCGCACGCCCGGTTTCACGTCCAGGTCCGGCGACATCCGCACCTGGACGGTGTTGCCGCGGATGCCCACCACGCGGCCGTGCACGCGCTGAGCCTGCGCCACCGAAACGGCACACAGCATCACCAGGAGCAGAGAGAGGGCGCGGGTCATCCGGGGCACTTCTGGCGCACGAGGGGATCATCAGGGAGCGCGCGGCGGAGGTCGTCGCACGCGAGGTTGCGCGTCACGCCGTCGCCAGCGGCCTCGGCCTTGACGAAGAGGTGGAGCGCGGAGCCGGCGTCGCACACGTCGCTTTCCTTGGCGCGTTGCGCGCGGGCGCGCTCGGCAGCGGGCGCGATCTGGCGCATGGCCTCGAACAGAATAAACGCCTCGTCCTGCTCCTCGCCGGAGAGCCCGGCGGAGATGGCCTCACTCGCGAGGTCTCGGGCGCGGGCGAAGTCGCACGCGGCGAATTTGGCCTTGGCGGAGTTGTAGAGCACGTCGCCGCCAGCGGCCTGGTCCAGCGAGATGGACTCCTGGCGGATCTGCCCGATGGGCACCTCGAAATCGAACGTGGAGGGCTCGTAGTCGGCCCGCTCAAAGGTGAAGGAGTACGGGCCGGGGGCAACCGTGAGCGTGTCGCCCGTCATGCCGAGCAGGTGGCCGTTCCAAGAAATGCGCGCGTCCGCGGGATCGCTCACGATGATGATCTCGCTGGGATCGCCGGGCGTCTCCAAGGCCACGCGGTCGCCGCGGTCCGCTCCGGGGAGGTCGCCGCTGGCGTCGGCGTCCGGGATCGCGCGGAGCCGGGGCCACTCGACGCGGACCACGCGGTACACGCCCGTCAGCACGCCGACCTCGCGCCCGCCGATGTCGACGACGCGGGTGGTCAGCAGCCGCGCGCCGATCGCCGCTTCGGCGGCGCCGTCCAGGTCCACCTCAATCTGCTCGCCCACGAGCGTGACCGTGCCCTCGGCAGGCAGCGCCACCTGGGCCGCAGCGGCGCTCGCGGCGAGAAGCGCGGCGCACGCCAACAGGGCGAAACGGGGCAGGGCCAAAACGGTCATGGCGCGAGGGGGCGCCTCTGGCGTGCCGACGCGGTCAGCCGCCCGAGGCGTAGACGGGCTCGTCTAGGATAAGGGGCGCCGGGCCGCTGCGGAGCCGGGAGCCGGAAAGAGATCGCGCCTCCACCTTCCACACGTAGTCGCCGCGCGCGAGCACGCCGCCGGGCCACGCGCTCGCGACCTCCGCCAGAGGCAATGAGGCGCCGACGACCTCGACGGTCCGCGTAAGGGTATCGGCGGGGAACGAGACGGTGACGCGCACGGAGTCGCTCCGCGTGGCGACGCCGGAGATCCGCCACGTCAGCGCCGTACGGTCGCGAGAGAGCTCGAACGCCGACGGCACGGCGCGGGCTGGTCCACGCACGGCAGGCACGCGCGCTGGCGGCGGGGGCGCCTCGGCGCGCCGCAGCCAGAGAAACGCAGCGATAATGAGCAGCACGAGAGCCAGAGCGCCCAGCATCCATGGCGACCGCCCTAGCGTTTCTCTCGCGCGCACCTCGTGGGCCGGCGCCGCGGCCTCTGGCGCCAGAGGCTCGGCGGGGCGCGCGGGCTCCGCCTCGGCCAGCAGCGCGTCCACGCGCTCGGTCGCCAGAGGCGGCCCGCCCGCCCGCGCAAGCGTGCCGACTTCGATAAGCGCGACCGTGACGTTGTCCGGCGAGCCGCGGTCTAGGGCGCTGGCAGTGAGGGCGCGGGCGGCGCTCGTGAGGTCGGGCGTGCGCGTGAGGTGCGTGTGCAAGTCGGCGGGCTCCATCACGCCCGAGAGGCCGTCCGAGCACAACAGCAAGACCGCGGCGGGGCCGAGGCGGATGCAGCCGCTGGCGGGGTACAGGTCGGGGTCGGCGTCGCCGGAGCCGTCGAGCGCGCGCGTGAGGGCGTGCTGGAACGGGCTTTTCTCGGCCTCCTCTGGCGTGAGCGCCCCTTGCCGCACGGCGTCCGCAACGACGCTGTGATCGTCGGTGAGGAGTTCGGCGCTCGTGTCACGGACGAGGTAGGCGCGGCTGTCGCCGATGTTGGCGAGCACGGCGCATTCCCCGTAGACGAGCGCGGCGACCAGCGTCGTGCCCATGCCGTTGCCCTCGCCCTCCACCCCGATCTTGCGCTCGGCCTCGGCGTAGGCCGCGCGCAAAAAGCCACGCGCGACGGCCTCGGAGTCCGCCTCTGGCGCGTCGAGCGCGGCGAGGAGGCGGCGCCAGAGGCCTTCGAGCGCGTCGGCGGCGAGGCGCGAGGCGACCTCACCGTGGGCGTGCCCGCCCATGCCGTCGGCGACGAGGAGCAGGGTGACGGGCATGCCGGCAGCCTCGCCCTGGAGCACGCGGCCCACGTCCTCGTTGTGGCCCCGCCGCCCCGTCACGCTGACGACGTCGGTGGGCGGGAGCGCCCCTGGCGATGAGCTCCGGACCTTCACCTAGTTCGTGCGCGCCAGCGCCGAGAGTTCCGCTGCCACGTCGCCTGCCGTCGCGGGGCGGTCGGCGCGGTCCTTTTTGAGGAGCCGCATTACGAGGTCGGAGACCGCTACAGGAACGTCGTCCGGCAGCGGGGGGACGGGAGCGGTCTCGTGCAAGCGCATGACCAGCAGCGGGTTGGTGTCGGTAAACGGCGGGTGCCCCGCCAGCATCGTGTACATCATCACGCCGACCGAGTACAGGTCCGAGCGCCCGTCGATGTTCTCGCCGCGGCACTGCTCGGGCGACATAAAGGGCGGCTTGCCAGAGATGGACCCGTCGAGCGTTTTGGCCTGCGTGTACTCGTTTTTCGCCACGCCGAAGTCGATGAGTTTGACCGCCAGAGGCGCGTCGCCGCTGGCGCCGGCCTCTTCGAGGAGCACGTTGTCCGGGCTCACGTCGCGGTGCCACACGCCCTGATCGTGGGCGGCGGCGAGGCCTTCGCAGACTTGCCGCGCCACGCCGAGCACCTGAACGGCCGGCATCCGCCCGGCGTCGCGGCAGAACGTGAGCAGCGTGTCCCCCGGCACGTACTCCAGCGCGACGAACGGGCGGCCGCTCTCCTCATCGTTCTCGCGGCCGTAGCGCAACGCGCGCACCACCGGAGCCGCTGGCGCCATCTGCGCGATGGTCTGGAGCACCTCGCCTTCCTTCAGGAACTTGCGGACCAACTCCTTATCGCCGAGCAGCGACGAATCCATGACCTTGAGCGCCACCTCGTCGTCGCCGTCCTTGGCCAGGAAAACCGTCGCCATGCCGCCGCGGCCGAGCGTGCGGAGAACGGTGTAGCGGTCGAAGGTGCTCTCGTGCTTGCGCTTGCGCGTGACAGCGTAGGCGAGGGCCGCCGCCAGGAGCCCGCACACGGCCAGGAGCCCGGCGAAGAGCACGTGGTTGCCCTCGCTCGGCGGCGGGGCCTCTGGCGCCGGGGGCGGCTCGGGGTCCAGCGTAACCGGAATAAAGTTCGTGACCGCGTCTGCGGGCTGCTCGTAGGACAGCTCGCCGGTCAGGAACCCCTCTTTCTCTGCCCGGATGCGGTACGTCCCGGGCGCCAGGTCCACGTCGAGCTGGCCCGTGGAATCGGTCAGGCCCTCGAACTCGCCGTTGATGTACACCGCGGCGCTATCGCGGCCCTGGCCCGTCGAGATGATCATGTACACCTCCTCTTGCGCGGCCACAGGGGGGCCGAGCGCTGCCAGCGCGAGCAGCGCCAAGAGGCTCCATCTGCGGGCGAATAGACGAGGGGGAAACGGCATAGATGGGAGGGGCCTACGAAGGTAGGGCTCCGGCGCTGAACGGGGTCCTCGTCCATCTCTACCGGCTCCGAGCGTGCGGGCGGTCACGCCGGCGCCTTTGGCTCATGTGTCCCCTTTTCCGCCGGCCAAGGCCTCTGGCGCCAGAGGCCAGACACGGCTCCGCCTCCCGCGAGTTGTTCGCGGGAGGCGGAGAGAACGGCGCGAGAAGGATCTAGCGACGGCCGCCGCGGCGCATGCCGCGCCCGCCCTTGCCACCACGCGCTCCGCGGGGTCCGGAGATTGCGCGGTGAACGAGGAGGACGGCCTCCTGGTCGTCCGTCAGCACGTCGGCCATGCCGGAGGGCAGCGCCTGACGCTCAGAACGGGCGGACTCCAGCGCCTGCTTCTGCGCGGCGCTCAGGCCGAGGGCGGCGTCACGGGCGGCCTGGCTTTCGGCCCGGCGCGTCTCGCGCTCCTGCCGGCGCTCGGCGCGCTCGCCAGAGGCCTCGCCGTTCTGCGCGCGCTCGCCTCTGACGCCGCGCTCACCGCGCTGGCGAGGAGCCTTGAGGGCTTCCATCTGCGCGGCGGAAAGCGTGGGCGCGAGGCGCGCGGCGAGGTCCCAGGACGAGCCGGCCGTGCGCTCGCCGCTCATGGAGGCCTTGACCATCGCGACCTGCGAGTCGGTGAGGCTCAGGCGCTCGGTGAGGCGTTCGAGGTGCCGCTCGGCGCGGTCTTCGGGGCTGCGTTCGGCGCGGTCGCTGCGCTCGCCAGCGGCGCGCTGGGCGGAGGCCGAGAGGGGGAGGACAAAGAGAGCGGCCAGGGCCGCGAATCGGAGAAAGCGTGTCATCGGAATGCGTGGTTGAGTGGTACGGGGGCGAGCCTGGCACGAGGCCTCTTGCGCCGGGCTCGGAGCTAGAATCGAACGAGAGCCGCCCTTTGGTTCGGCCTCTGGCGCGAGATGCACTCGTGTGTCACCGGCTGCACGGGCGCCGACACGAACCCTTCGGCGCGAACCAAACCGCCTCACAGAGCGCGCCTGGGCCGATTTGGACGCCCCACGCCAGGCCCTCAGCACGAGATGCACGACCGTGTCACCAACGGCACGCGCGCAGGCACGAGCCCTTCGCCAGAGGCGCTCCCCGCGCGATAGGTTGCGCAGATGCGCCGAACCTCCGCCCCGCCCCCCTGGTCCCGCACGTCGGAAGTCCTCCTCGTGGTGGGCTTCTGGGTGCTCCTGGGCGCGCTCGCCCTCGTCCGGCGCTCGCTGGACCCCCGTGGCCCCGTCGCCACGAGCACCGCGAGCCTGATCGTGACGCTGGCCGAGTACGGGCTGTGGAGCCTGATCACGCTCGGCGTCTTCGCCGTGACCGAGCGCTTCCCGATGGCCTCCGGCGTGCGCGTGCGGCGTGCACTGCTGTACCTCGGCGTCGTCCTCGTGGCCGCCATCGCGGTGGAGTGGGCGCGGCAGTCGTTGTTCGCAGCCTTTTTTCCCGAGGAGATCCTGGAACGGCGGTTCCGACGGCGCGGCGGGCCGCGGCAGTGGGAGCCCGGCCTAGAGGGCATCATCACGCGGCTGCGGTTCGTGGACGAGATGGTGATCTCCGTCGCCATCCTCGCCGCCGGCTTCGCGCGCGACGCCCTGGCGCGACTGCGCGAGCGCGAGACGCACACGGCCCGGCTGGAAGCCCAACTCGCCGACGCCCGGCTTTCGGCGCTCCGGATGCAGCTCAACCCGCACTTCCTCTTCAACACGCTCCACGCCGTGAGCGCGCTTGTCGAGCGCGACCCGGCGGGCGTGCGCACGATGATCGCGCGGCTGAGCAGCCTCTTGCGCCGCGTGCTAGACGGCGGCGACCGCCACGAGGTCACGCTGCGCGACGAGCTCGCCTTTCTCCGCGACTACCTCGACGTGCAGCGCGTCCGCTTCCAGGGCCGCCTAGACGTGGAGGAGCACATCGAGGACGGCACGCTGGACGCCCTCGTGCCCAACCTCGTGCTCCAGCCTCTGGCGGAAAACGCCGTCCAGCACGGGGTGAGCCGGCGAGAAGACGCGGGCGGGCGGATCGTTGTCAGCGCCCAGCGCGAGGGCGGCTCGCTCGTCCTCACCGTGCGCGACAACGGCCCCGGCCCGTCGGCCGAAGCGCGCGGCGGCGCCACGGACGATAGCGCCTCTGGCGCCACCGGCACCGCGCCGCGTAGTGGCGGCCTCGGGCTGCGCAACACGCGCCAGAGGCTGGACGCGCTCTACGGGCGCGCCGCCTCGCTCGAGCTCGGCGCGGGTGCCGACGGCGGCGCCGAAGCTCGCGTTATGCTCCCCTTCCACACCGCAGACGACCTCGTGCTCCATGGCTGATTCCCTCCGCGTCCTCGTGGTCGACGACGAGCCCCTGGCGCGGCAGCGCCTTCTCGACCTCCTCGCGCCAGAGGCCGACATCACCGTTGTCGGCACGGCCTCTACCGGCCGCGAGGCCGTGGCCGCGCTCGCCGAGCACGCGCCCGACGTAGTCTTCCTCGACGTGCAGATGCCCGGCCTCACCGGCCTCGACGTCGTCCGCGAGGTCGGCGCCGCGAACATGCCCGCGACGGTGTTCGTGACCGCCTACGACCAGCACGCGCTCGAAGCGTTCGACGTGCACGCGCTGGACTACCTGCTGAAACCCTTCGAGGATGATCGCTTCCGCGAGACGCTCCGCCGCGTCCGCGACCGCGTGCGCCTGCGCGAGGTCGACGGCCTGCGCCAGAAGCTGCTCGGCCTGCTCGGCGGCGCGCCCCCCGCGCCAGAGGCCCAGCCCCCCGCGCCGAAGTACCTGGAGCGCCTCGCCGTCGAGATGCGCGGCCAGATCCGCGTCGTCCCGCTCACCGAGGTGGACTTTATCCAGGCCGACGGCGCCTACGCCGAGATCCACGCCGGCGAGGACGTGCACGTGGTTCGCGAGAGGATGCAAACCCTGGAGGAGCGCCTGGACCCGGCGCTGTTCATGCGCATCCACCGCTCCACGATCGTTCGCCTGGACCGCGTGGCGGCGCTGCTCACCGCCGCCGGCGGGGACTACGCCGTGCGCCTCCACGACGGTCGCCGCCTCAAGGTCAGCCGCAGCCGCCGCGATGACCTCGCGCGAGGGCTGGGCATGGAGGTCTAGCCTCTGGCGCCAGAGGCGGCGGGAGCGGTCACCGGACCCACCACGAACCCGGAACTCCGCTCCCGCCCGAGGCCTCTGGCGCTACCGAACGACGGTAAGCCGCCGCGTGACCGTCGCCTCCGGCGTGGTCACCCGAAGCATGTACACGCCCGGCGACAGCGTCCGGGCGTCGAGCGGCAGAAGCTGCTCGCCTGCCGCCAGAGGCCCGTCGTGCAGGAGCGCCACCTCGCGGCCGAGCGCGTCGTGGACCGTCGCGCGGACCACGCCTGCCTCTGGCGCCATGACGGCGACCGTCATCGCGTCCGAACCGGGGTTGGGGAAGGCGCGGACCGCCACGCCAGAGGCCCCGGCGCCGGGCTCGCCGGGCAGTGGGTTCGTGTCACTGGCGAAGGCGAACTCACCGAGCGTGGTGAACCCCGTCGCCACGATCTGGCCGCTGGCGGCGTCGTAGCTCGTCGGGAGCGCCTCGAACGCGCCGCCGCCGATGGACGCGCGGTGGTAGACGACGATGCCGCCGGGGTCGACGACCTGCGAGTTGGGGATCTCGGAGAGCTGGAACCGGGCCTCGCTCGTGGTGCCGAACGAGAGCGGGCCGTCGCTCGTGAACGTCCAGCGGTAGCCCGCCACCTCCGCCTCCGCGATGCCCTCGGTTCCGTTGGGCGGGCTGGCGTGCCGCCGGACGCGGATCGACGTGCCGTTGCCCGCCGCGAGCGTTTCCGCAGCCTCGTCCCCACGCAGCGTCGAGACGGTGTTCAACACCAAGCTCGCGGCCGTGCTGGCGAATCCGTACGTGCCGTCGCCGCCGATGGGCTGCTCGTCCTCGGCAGACACGTCGACGTCCGAGATCGCGAGGATGCTGGCGCCGGAGAACACCCCGACGAAGCCGATGTTGGTCCCCTGGTTGGGAGCGCCCACGGCGATCTCCGGCAGACCGTCGCCATCGGTGTCACCGAGCGCGGCGAAGGTCTCCCCGAAGCGCCAGCGGAACTGCGTGGGGAAGTCCGGGAGGGTCGGGTAGACCTCCGCGATGTCCTCGGCGGAGGCCATTCCGATGTCGGACCCGCTCGTGATGAAGAGCGCGCCCGCGAACGGGTCGGCGAAGATGCCGCCGCGGTCCTGGTAGGCGCTGAACTGGCTCGGCGCGCTCACGCCGATCTCGGGCACGCCGTCGCCGTTGAGGTCGCCGATCTCCCGCACCGTCCACCCGAACAGGCGCTCGGCCTGCCGCTCTTCCTCGAAGTAGGTGCCGAAGCTCGCGCCAGAGGCCCCGCTGAAGAACGACACGCTGCCGTCCCGCACGTGCGTCCCGGCCACGCCCTCGTACGGCGCGCCGACGCCGATGTCGCGGACGCCGTCGCCGTCCAGGTCCGTGAGGCCCGTGATGCTCCAGCCGAAGCCGCCAAAGTTGTTGAACGCGGCGTTGCCGGATTCCATCTGGTAGAGGATGCTCCCGTCGGAGCCGCTCACGGCGTAGGCCAGGCCGGTCTGAAGCCCGACCGAACTGGTCGCCTGCACGGCGCTCGTGATGAGGTCCGGTGTGCCGTCGCCGTTGAGGTCGCCGCCGACCGAGGCCACGCGGCCGTAGAAGATCGAGGCCTCTTGCGTCTGCGGCGTCGAGGTCCAGAGCAGCGAGCCGTCGGCGCCGCTGTAGGCGTACGCCACGCCGTGATCCACGACGGTGTTGCCCCCGACCACGACGTCCTCGCTCGGGGCCCCGATCACGTAGTCGCCGATGCCGTCGCCGTCCAGATCGCCGGGAGCGGCGACGTTGAAGCTGTAGAAGCCGTCCCGCTCCGGGTCCGGCGACTCGAACGAGCGGAGCGTGGCGCCGTCCGCTCCGCTGATGAGGTACGCCCGGCCTGCTACGGTCAGGCCGTTTACGGTGTGGTAGCTCCCAGCCAGGAAGTCCGGCGTGCCATCGCCGTTCACGTCCCCTGCCGCTGCCGCCGAGACGGCGAAGAAGCCGCTGGCCTGCGCGTTCGGCGAGTCGAAGGTGCGGATAACGGAGCCATCCGCCCCACTGAAGTAGTAGGCCCGGCCGATGTTGTTGAGCGAGCCGGTCGGATCCTCGTTGTACGCGCCGACGAGGAAGTCCTGCACGCCGTCGCCATCGGCGTCCCCGATGGTCTCGATAACGCGGCCGAAGAAGCCGTTGGGCTGGCTGTTGGGACTCCGCACGGAGTAGCGCGAGAGGAGCGGCTGAGCGGCGAGCGGCACGCTCACCAAGAGGAGAGCGAGAAGGGCAGCAATGCGCATCGGGTTGGGGTCCGGGGAACAGGAAGTCTGCCTTTCAATCGAGATCGGCCTCTGGATCGGCTCATCCCGGCACGCGTCGCCTCTGGCGCCAGAGGCGACGCGTGCGGCGCTACCGCACGACCGTCAGGCGACGCACCTGCACCGCGTCGCCCGCGCGCAGCTCCACCACGTACACGCCAGAGGCCACGTCTGGCTGCCACTCGGCGACGTGCCAGCCCGCCGCTGCCTCGCCAGCGGCCAGCACGGCAACCTCGCGGCCGAGGGCGTCCAGCACGCGCATGCTCGCGGCCCCTGCGCTCGGCAGGCCGAAGCGGAGCCGCACGAGGCCTCTGGCGGGGTTGGGCCGCGGCGCCTCCAGCGTTAGCGCCAGAGGCCCGGCAGGGGCGCCGTCGCTCGCCACGGCCACCATCGTGGTCGCCTCCGCTTCGGTCTTCGGGCCTTCGGTGTTCGCCACGAAGTCCTGCGCGACCGAGAAGAAGCCGTAACGGCTCCCGTTCTCGCCCTCGAACTCGAACGTGCCGTTCGTGCTCACACCGGCGAGCCGGAACGGGCCGCCGTCCTTGGAGGCGTAGACGTTGTAAAACTCAACGCCTGAACCGGAGTCGCTGCCGTTGAGCGTGAGAGTGAGAGGGCTGGACTCCGTTCCCGCCAGAGGCTGCACGCTCGAGACGGGCTCCACGCGGTCCAGCGTGTTGCTCCAGACCGGCGTCACGATAGGCTCGTTGACATCGAAGACGATCTCCGCGCGGTTCTCCACCGTCGCGCCAGAGGCCAGGTCGTCGCGCACCTGCACCGTGAAGCCGACGCTGCCTTCGCCCTCTGGCGAGGTGACGTTGGGCGGAAGGAAGCCGACCAGCCCGTCTTCCGGAAGGTCGCCTGTCGTGACATCCAGCGTCGCGAAGTGCCACTCCACACGGCCTGTGGCCTCGTCCAGTGCCGCTGTAATCAGGAGAGTCGCGTTGAAATCCGGCATGAGGTTGACCTCCGTCTCAAAGCTCTTCGTGCCCGGCGGGGGCGTGACCACGCCAGAGGCTCCCCAGCGGATCGGACCGAAGGAGAAGGTGGACAGGTCAAAGGCGTTCACGTCCAGCGAGTCCACAATCACGACTTCCTGTGCCGGGAAGCTGGTCGTCGCCAGGTTCTCGAACGCGATGGTGTAGGCCGAGGGCTCGGTGGGATTGTAGTAGCGCTGCCCGCCCTCGCCGATGGGACCGTACTTGTCGTTCGGGTCGCGAGAGCCCCCGGCCTTGCCGCCGGCGAACGGCGTCTCGAAGCCGGTGTTGGGATCGTAGGTGATGCCCTGGCTCGCGAGGTACTCGATGCACTCTTCTGGCAGCGGGATGCCGCGGCTACACAGAATCTGGTGGGCCTTGAGCCCGTAGCTGCGAATGGTCCACGCGGTCAGCACACCCGAGACGATGATGGCCGAACCCGCGACGAGGGAGTAGCCTTTGGCAATCGCCGCCTCCTGTGCAATGGGCGCGACGGCCCACCCCGCGTAGTTCTCTACGGTCGTCTGCGTTTGTGGCTCAACGTCGTTTCCGTACCACTCGTTGAACCGCCCGGCCGTGTCGTACTCGTCGAAGATCTGCTCGTCCGTGTAGTCCTCGATGGGCTTATCGCGGTCCCAGTAGGGTCCAAAGCTGTCGTCTCGCTTGGCTGCGCCAGAGGCCCACGGCGCACCGGACGGGGCCAGGGTCCGCGGGTTGCCATCTGGCGGGGGAAACTCGAACGTCATGACCTCGAAGGCGCCTGCGAGGAGGCCGAAGTTGTACGGCAGTTCGTTCGTGTCCAGAACGCCTGTGTAGGTGGAGGCGCGCGTCAGGTCCGGCGGGTACAGCTCGGCCGCCACGCCCACGCCGTCGCCGTCCGTCACCGGTGGCGCCGCGAGGACGCGGACGCGGAACGATCCCGAGGACCGCGCCGGGAGCTTGTGGAAGTAGAGCGGCACCACCTGCGCGTCGTCCACGTCGATGGCGACGTCCAGTTCGGAGGCTGGCGTGCCGTTGTAGTCCCGGATGCCTTCCAGGAACTCGAACGGGATGCCCGCGGTGATCCGGACGAGGAGGCCGATGTCGTAGAGGTCCACGTCGGCGTCGTTGCCCATGTGGATCGTGTAGGTGCTCCAGCGGCCCACGCGCGGCGTGGGCGTCCCGGTCACCTCCACCCAGACCGGCGCGGCGCGGACGCCTTCTACCACTTGAAACGCGTTGGGAAGCGTCTCGGTGCTGCCACCGCTCGTCACCTCCAGATCGTACGTCCCCGGCGCGACGCCCGCGAGGTCGAACTGGCCGCTGGCGCCAGAAGCCCCAGTTGCGACAGCCACGCCAGAGGCCTCGATGCTCGTCCCGCCACGCACGAGCCGCAGCGTGGCGTCGGGTCCGAAGCCGGTGCCGAAGACGGTCGGCGTGACGCTGCCGATGTTTCCGCCTCGGGCGGGCGTGATGGCATCGAGCGCCAGGGCCGTGTTGGACGGGCCGTCCGTGATGGTGACGGAGGCCTCTGGCGAGGCGCCCGGCGCCGCGTCCAGGCCCTGCACGATGCGAAGCGTCACGATTTCATCGCCCTCCGAGGCATTGGCATCGCGGCGCGGGAAGACTTGGACGGTCGTCTGCGTCGTGTTGGGCCGCGCGCGGACTGTTCCGCGCGTGGCGCTGAGCGTGTAGTCCTCAAAGAGCGTCGCCGTGCCGCCGGTCTCGACGTTGATGGTGAAGGCCTCTGGCGAAGCGGGGTGCGTGAGCACGAACGCCAGAGGCGTGCCCTCGGGCGCTGAGGCCACCGGCGCGCTCACCGAGGCGCTCGCGACAGCGCGCAAGAAGGCGGAGCCGGGCTGGGACGTGTCCACAACGAAGGAGAGTTCGGGCGGGCCGCCCTCTATCTCCACGCTACTGAACGCGCCAGTTACCGTGCTCCCCTGGTTGACGACGATCGGCCACACATCTCCGATGGCGGGCCTAAATCCTGGCTGCACGCGGACGCGCAGCGTTCCGCCGAACGTGATGCTCGCCGGGAAATCGAGCGCATTGAAGATCCGATCACTCACTCCGTTCGCCGCCACGTCGAGGATCGTGATGGCCTCGGGGGCGAACACGAAGGTGTCAGAGCCTCGGGGCCTCAGCATCCCAATGGGATTGGCCTCCGTGCCCGGACTGTAGGTGCTGCGGATGGGCAAACCGGCCAGCCGAAGCATTCCGTTGCCCGTCAGCGTCATGCCCGGTGGGAGCGTGTCGGCGTTCGGTCCGCTTGCCAGGTCCAAGTAGTTGCCGAGCACGCGGATTTCCGAGCCCGGCAGGCTCTCCAGTGTCACGCTGACGAAGCGGGCGGACGCTTCGTTTGGCCCGGTGTCCTCGCGCACGAGCAGTCCCGCGTTCTCCACCCGTACCACACTGTTGTTGGGGTTCTGGAAGAACTGCGTTTCATACATCCGGATGACCCCGCCCGGGCGGTTGCGGATGACTGCGCCATCGGCCAATCCGGCGTCGCCCTCCAACTCGAGCGTGCCCTCGTTGGTGAGCGTCGTACCTCGGATGCGGCTAAAAAAGTTGGGTTGAGCGAACACGAGCCGGCCGGTGTTCAGGACGGGCCCGCCCGTTAGGATCGTCGTGAAGTTCGCGCCACTAGCGAGACCGAACCGCAGGCCGGTCCCGGTCATGTTCAGCGTCACGCCAGAGGCCTCGGCCGTGAGCGTGGATCGGAAGAAGTACACCTCCCCATCGGGGCTGCCGGAGAGCGTGCCTTCGACGTCGTAATTGCCGCTCGCTATGAGCGTCGCACCAGAAGCCGCGTCCAGCGTCGCGTTCTGCAGGATGCCTCCGCCAGTAACGAAGAGTTGGCCTTCTCCGCTGGTGACGCGGACGGTCCCGCCGAGCACCTCCGTCCGGGCGTCGATGCGGGCGTTATCCGCAAGCTCAAGCGTGCCCCGGATGGTGAACGTCCCGTTCGGGCCACCGAGGCGCGCGGCGTTCGTGCCACGCAGTGTGCCGCCAGAGGCCACCTCCAGCGAGCCCCGGTTGGTCAGGAACACGCGGTTGTGGTTCATGCTCAAGAACCCCTCTACCAGGACGATCCCGCTGGCATCGAGCCCCCCGAACGCCCCCGCAACTGTCCGCGGGATGATTTCCATACGGCCTCTGGCGCGGATGGTCACGTCGGTCGTGCGGATGTAGCCGCCCATGACGAACGTCTGCGTGCCGCTGGCGCCACCGACGGTCAGCGTGGAGAGAATGGGGTTGGCCCGGTCGTCTGGCCGAAGGGTGACGGTGTAGGTGCCGGGGACCGTGATGCAGGGATCTGCGCCGCCGGGACTCGTGGAGCCGGTAGGGACACCGTTCGTCCACTTGGTCTGGTCATCCCAGTCGCCATCGACGGGGTTCTCCCACTCGGTGGAGCAGGTCTGGGCGTGGGCGCCAGAGGCGAGGGCGAGGCAGGCGAGGGCGAGAAACAGAAGTCGAGACATGCGTCTGGAGGAGGCGGGGAAAGGGCCACGTCCTCTAGTCCGTATTCCCAGGCCGGATCGCCTCACGGCCCTGACGTTTTTCTGCATCGCGCCAGAGGTGGCAGATCGCGGTCCCGCCGCCCGAGGCCGCTGGCGTGAGCCGGTCTTTTCCCCCGCACCGTTATGATGGGACGCCCCTCCCTCTCCTCTGTGCGCGACGTCACACTTTTGCTCCACCAGGCCCAGGCGGGCGACGAGGGCGCGCTGCGCGACCTGATCCCGCTCGTCTATGACCAGCTCCGCACGCTCGCGCGCCAGCAGCGGCGGTACCGCGCCTCTGGCGAGACGGTCAACACGACGGCGCTGGTCCACGAGGCTTACGAGAAGCTCGCCAGAGGCAGCAGCGCTGCGCAGAGCCACGGGTTTGCCGACCGGCAGCACTTCTTCCGTGTGGCGGCGCGCGCCATGCGTGAGGTGCTGGTGGACCACGCGCGCAAGCAGAACAGCGAAAAGCGCGGCGGCGGGCTTCAGCCTCTGGCGCTGAACGAGGCCCTGGTCGCCGCGCCCGAGATGGCCGCGCCGCTCATCGCGCTGGACGAGGCGCTGACCCGGCTCGCCACCCTGAACGGACGGCAGGCGCAGGTGGTGGAGCTTCGCTACTTCGTCGGCCTCACCATCCCGGAGACAGCCGATATCCTCGGGCTGTCCCACGCCACCGTGGAGCGGGACTGGACGTCCGCCCGCGCCTGGCTCCACCTCGCGTTGGCGTCGTAGTGGACGGCACCCGTCGCCAGAGGCCAGCCCCAACATGAGGGTGGCGCGTGCTCACTTCTGCTCGCGCGGCTGGCAGATCGGACACCGTTCGGTATTTAGCGAGGTCACGATTCCAGGAGGTCCCCGGACCCTCCCCACACATCCAAACGCGGGCGGACGGTGGCACGCGTGGTTGCCCCCCCTCCCCTATGACCGAGGCCGAACGCCACAGCCGCGCCACCGATCTGTTTCTTGAACTGGTTGCGCGTAGCGAGGAGGAGCGCGGCGCGGCCCTCCTCGCGGAACCCGATCCGCTCGTCCGAGGCGCGGCCTCTGCGCTTCTCCGCTCCCACGGCCCCGCGAACCAGCCGAGCGGCGGCTTTCTCGACACGCCCGTCCTAGAAGGGCCCTTCCGGCGCCCGCATGCTCCAGGGCAATCCGTCGGCCCCTGGCGCATCGTCAAGCAGATCGGCGAAGGGGGCATGGGCGCGGTCTACCACGCCGCGCGAGCGGACGGCGCCTACGCGCGCGATGTGGCGCTCAAGCTTCTCTCGCCAGCGGCCGTGCTCACGGAGAGCGAGAGCCTCGCGGACCGTCTGAATGCCGAGCGGCAGATCCTGGCGCGCCTGGAGCACCCCGGGATCTCGCGGCTCTACGACGGCGGCGTCACGCCCGACGGCATCCCCTACCTCGCGATGGAGCTCGTCGACGGAGCACCCATCACCGAGGCGGCGCGCGACCTGCCGGTGCGGGAACGGGTGCGCCTGGTCATCGACGCCTGCTCGGCAGTGGCCTACGCGCACGGTCGGCTCGTCATCCACCGCGATATCAAGCCGTCCAACCTGCACGTGGCAGCGGACGGGCAGGTAAAGCTGCTCGACTTCGGCGTCGCGTCTCTGCTCGAACGGGACGGAGGCGAAGCCCTCCTCACGGCGCCTCGCGCCCTCACGCCCGCCTACGCCGCGCCGGAGCAGCTAAACGGCGCCGACATCACCACGGCCACGGACGTGTACTCGCTGGGCGTCCTCCTCTTCGAAGTGCTGGCGCGCCAGAGGCCGTACGACCTTTCCGGCGTGACGGCGGCCGAGGCCGAGCGGATCGTCTGCGAGACCCCGGCGCCTCTGGCGTCGAGCGTCGCGCCCGCCTCGGACCGTCGCGCGATTGTGGGCGATTTGGACACGATCGTGGCGAAGGCGCTCGAAAAGGATCCGGCGCGCCGGTACGCGTCCGCGGCGGCGCTCGGCGAGGACCTCCAGCGGCACCTCGACGGCATCCCGATCACGGCGCGCCCCGCCTCTCGGGCCTATCGCGCGCGCCTCTTTGTTCGCCGCCACCGCGTCGGCGTGGTCGGTACGGTAGCGGTGGCGGTGGCGCTCATCGGCGGCCTGGCGGGGACGGCATGGCAGGCCAACGCGGCGCGAACGGAGGCCGCGACGGCCGAAGCCGTGAGCGACTTCCTCGTGGGCCTCATCGAAGCCGCAGACCCCCGCGAAGAGGGCGTCGATGCCCGGGTGGTGCCTCTTCTGGAAAAGGCGATTGCCGACCTGGACTCCGGGCTCGTTGAGCGGCCCGAGGTGGAGGCGACGCTGCGCCTGACGCTCGGCGTCACGTTCCGCCAACTCGGCGTGTTCGACAAGGCGAAACTGCAGATCGAGCGTGCGATCGCGCTCCGCATGGGTCGGTTTGGAGCGGCGGCCGACGAGACGCTTCTGGCGCAGAACGAGTTGGGGATGCTCGCCCTGTTCGAGGGGGACTACGCGAGCGCAGACTCCATCCTCAGCGTTGTGCTCGCAGGCGCTGAGCGGAATGGCACGCTCAGAGCAGACGACCTGAGCAGCATCCTCGGCAACGTCGGGTACGTCCGGTACCTCGATGGCGACCTCGACGAGTCGCTGGCGCTCCACCAGCGGGCCGTCGACGTGTGGCGCTCGGCAGACGAGCCTGACCGCGTCGAGATGGCGGCCTCGATGGGCAACGTGGCGGTGGTCCTCGCCGACCTCGGCCGGTTGGACGAGTCCGCGCAGAGCATGGAAGAGCAGGTGGCGGTCTACCGCGAGGAACTCGGCTCCTCGAACACGAGAGTCGTCGTGGCGCTGAACAACCTCGGCTCGGTGTACTACGACCTGAACCGCTTCGACGCCGCCGCGCGCGTCTTCCGCGAAGCCGCGAGCACCGCGCGCGTGGCCGCTGGCGACTCGTCGGAGTACGAAGCGACGGCGCTCGGCGGGCTCGGCGCGGCGCTGACCGGCCTCGGGCGCCTGGACGACGCGGACCGCGCCGTGGTCCGCTCCATGGACCTCTTCCGCTCGCTTCTCGGCCCCGACCACCCACGCGTGATGAGCGCCACGCTGCGCGTCACCCGCCTCCGGCTGAAGCAGAACCGCCTGCCCGAGGCCGAGCAGATGGCGCGCGAAACCCTCCGGATCGCCCGCGTGGCGGAGCTGGGAGACGACCACCCGCGGGTCGCAGACGCTCGGTCGGCGCTGGGCGAGATCCTTCTCGCCAGAGGCCGCGCACCCGAGGCCGCGCGCGAGCTTCGGACAGCCCTCGCGGGCGCGGAGGCATCCCTACCCGAGGATCACCCGGACCGCGCGTCGATCCAGAGCTTGCTCGGCTCGGCGCTGGTCCGCGCGGGGCGAACCGAGGAAGGCATCCGGCTGATGCGCACAGGTCTCGCGCAGTTGCAGACGAAGCCGGGTCCAGCCGCCGAGGAGACGCGGGCGGCGCGCGAGCGCCTGCGCAACGCCCTGTCAAGCCGCGCAACTGCGGGGTAATCCCCAAGCCTCTGGCGGTCCCGGTCCGGCGCCTCGGTCCAGAGGCCGACTTCAGAGGCGGACCCGCGATGCCGCTGGTGAGGCCAGCCGTGCCGCCCGCACCGGCTCCATCAGGGCCTCTGGCGGCAACGGCGGCGCCGGAATCGTCGACCGCTGCGCCAGAGGCGACGGGCCACCAGGCGATTTCCAGTAGGTAGAGGTGCACCCTTCCCCGGTGCGCCTGTTCTCCTTCCCTGCTTGCCATGCGCGCTCTCTGCCTCGCCTGCGGCCTCCTGTTCTCAGCATCGGCCGCCGCCCAGCCTCAGCTCCTCCCTCTAGGTACCTGGTACAGCCAGACCCGTACGGATCACTTCACGTCGAGCGACCCGTCGCGCGGCACCACCGTCGGCACGAGGAACCGCGACGGCGGCGGCTCGGGCTACGAGCTCGTCCGCATTGAGGGGCAGGTCTTCAACCCGGACCGGCCCCAGCCGCCGGGCACCGTCCCACTCTACAGCTTCTGGCACCCGGGCCGGACCGACAACTTCCAGACGACCGACCCGCAGTACACGGCCGTGGCGGAGCGTGGCGGCTACCGCCGCTTCCGCCTCGAGGGCTACATCTTCGACCAGCCGCGCGTGGGCACGATCCCGCTGGTCAGCCTCTGGAACCCGGCCGCGAGCGACAACGCGGTCACCACGGACCCTCGCGTGCCTCTGGCGCTGCGTGGCACGCCCGGCGCCGCGGTGCCGTCGCTTGCCCAGCACCGCGTCTACCGTGTGGAAGGCTACGTCTACCCGCCAGAGGCCGACGGGACGGAGGCAAGCCGCGCCCACGTCGCCTCTCTCGCGGGCATCGGCTACGGCGCGTGGCGGCCGCTCCAGCCCAGCGAGCGAGGAACGCGCCCGGACGACGTGCTCGCCCGCGCCCGCCCGCGCTTCACGACGCCGCTCGTCCTCGCGCCGATCGCGTTCGCGGACATGGACTTCGGGCCGGAGGACCTCGCGCGCTACGCCGCCTTCGCGAACCCGCGTGACCCGCTCAGCCTGGAGGCCGCCATGCGCCGCGTCAGTGACAACAAGTTTGCGTGGGTGCCCGAGTTCACGCCCGTCGTCCGAGACCGCGTCACGTTCCAGCAGCTCGTCAACGGCAACGACGCCCTCCGCGCGCTGCGCGACAACGACGCCAGAGGCTTCCAGGATGAGTACGGGTACTCGCTGGACGTGTACGACGTGGACGGCGACGGCGTGGACGCGGCAGATATTTACGGCCGCACGCGCGTGCTCAAGCTCATCGACCGCACCGTCCGGTTCAACCGCTACGACGCCAACGGCGACGGCCGCGTGGACAGCTCCGAGCTCGTCATCATGCGCTTCGGTGCCGACCCTGGCATCGGAGGGCAGATGGGTACCACCAGCGGCTACTGGCTGGACGGGCAGTACAACGCCATCGGCGCGCTCCGCCTCGACGGCGTCGACGTGGAGCTCGCGGTGCTGATGGTGGCCAAGAACACCACGCTCGCCGGGCTCATGCACGAGATGCTCCACACCTGGGGCGGCATCGACGTGTACGGCCCGTGCTACGGCTGCCACAACCAGAACGCCACCATCATGGCCGCGATGCGAGGCGACGACGGACTCATGCAGCTCGACCCGTGGCACCGCGCCCGCTTCGGATGGGCACAGCCTCTTTTCGTGCCGCTCTCGGACGCCCAGCGCCAGGCCGGAGGCATGCGGGGCTTCACGGCGCAGGGCGTAAGCGTGGCCGAACTCCAGCGGCCTCTGGCGTTCTACGACCCCGCCAGAGGCTTGCAGGAGTACTTCCTCGTCGAGTTCCGCACGCCGTTCCCCTCGTGCCCCGGGTCCGGGCTACCCAACAACGCCTGCCCCCGCAACCCTGACGGGTCGGTCTCCGACATGGGCTTCGCCGTCTGGCACGTCACCACCGACGCCAACAACGTGCTGACGACGGTGACCAAAGCCGGCGACCGCGCCGGCCGCTACCTGTGGGCGGAGGACCACGCGCCAGAGGCCGCCACGCGCGGACTAGGCGTCATCGACCCCACGACGGGCCTTATTGGCAGGCCGCGGTTTCTCCGCCCCGGCGACGGCGAAATGACGCTCCGCTGGATGGACGGCACCGACACCGGCCTCCGTTTGCAGTCCGGCCCCACGTCTCGTACCTCCAACGGCGCGCTCCTCCAGTGGCGCGACGCCTCCACCCCGCTCGCCTACCGCCTCGACCGGCTCCGCGTCCCCGGTTTCCTCACCGAGGAGTACCCGACCGTCGCCGCCGGCTCCGCGCTCGGCGTGGACGGCTCGTTCGGCGTGGCCTCTGGCGCCGAGGCCGCCCTCGTCGCCGCCGACGGCAGCGTCCGCCCCGTCACCATGACGGCCTGGGCGCCGAGCCGGGCGGTCCTCACGATCCCCGCCGGTACGCCCGCGGGGCGCTACGAGCTCGTCGTCGCCCCCCGCGGCGCCACGCGCTCCGCCGCGCAGCGGAGCAACGGGCTCCGCCTCCAGATCCCGGCCGCGCAGGTGAACCTCCCACCGCTGGTACTCGATCCGCGCCGCCTCGGCCCGCTCGTCCTCGACGGCCTCTCCCTCGACGGCGTGACCCTTTCGGAGTCCGCCCCGGCGGTGCCCGAAGGGGCGCTCCCCGGCGCCTCTGGCGCCGTCCCGACCGACCGGTACATGGAGCTCCCGCCCTCGCAACACACGCCGCTGCTGCAGGTGGACCCGCGGGTGCTCCAACGCGTGCCGGTGCGCCCACGGGTGCCAGTGCGCCCTCCGGTCCGCCGTGGGCAGAAGCAGAACTAAGGCTCGGCTCCCGCCAGAGGCCTACCCCGCCAGAGGCCTACCCCGCCAGAGGCCTACCCCGCCAGAGGCCTCTGGCGAATCCGCAGTGAGGACGCCGCAGCGCGGCAACCGGGCCGCCTCTGGCGCATAGGTCGGGCGCACCACCGCCCGTACCCATGCCCCGCATCCTCCTCTTCACCGGCAAAGGCGGCGTCGGCAAGACGACTTGCGCCGCCGCCACGGCGCTCGCCTGCGCCGCCAGAGGCCAGAAAACGCTCGTGATGAGCACCGACCCCGCGCACTCGCTCGCGGACGCGCTGGACCGCCCGCTCGGGCCGGAGCCCGTCGAGATCACGGAGAACCTGTGGGCGCAAGAGGTGGACATGTACTACTCCATGCGGAAGTACTGGGGCAACATGCGCGAGCTGGTGCGGACCGTCCTCCGCTGGCAGGGCGCCGACGCCGTGGCGGCCGAGGAAATGGCGGCGCTGCCTGGCATGGGCGAGGGCTCGGCGCTGCTCTGGCTGGAGAAGTTCTACCGCGAGGGCGACTACGACGTGATCGTGCTGGACGCGGCGCCGACCGGCGAGACGCTGACGCTGCTCACGCTCCCGCAGGTCACGCAGTGGTGGCTCCAGAAGGCGTTCCCGTTTCAGAAGACGGCCTTTAAGACCGTCGGCTTCGCGCTCCGCAAAACGACCGGAATCCCGCTCGATAAGGGCTACGAGGAACTGGACTGGCTCTTCGGCAAGCTGGCCGAGATCCAGGAAGTCTTGCAAGACACGTCCATTACGAGCGCGCGCCTGGTGATGAACCCGGAGAAGATGGTGATCCAGGAGGCCCGCCGCGCCTACACCTACCTCCAGCTCTACGGCTACGGCGTGGACGCGGCCATCGTTAACCGGATCATCCCCGAGGACGAGGGCGGCGTGATGGAGCGCTACGTCGAGGCCCAGACGGGCTACCTGGAAGAGATCGAAACCACGTTCGCGCCGTTGCCCGTAATGCGCGTGCCGCACCTCGGCCGTGAGGTCTTCGGCCTGGACCTCTTGCGCGAGATCGGCGAGGGGCTCTATGCCGACCGCGACCCCGCGGCCGTCTACCACGCCGAGCCCGCCTACAAAGTGGAGGCCTCTGGCGACGCGTACCGCGTGGAGGTGCACGTGCCGGGCGCCGATCCGGGAAGCGTCGAGGCCGAGCACTTTGGCGACACGCTCGTCGTGCAGATCGCCAACCAGCGGCGCAATGTGACGCTGCCCGCGTTTTTGAGCTACTACAAGTTCGCGGGCGCCGAGGTGGAGGACGGCTGGCTCAAAGCGCACTTCGCGCCAGAGGCCGTCGGGAGCGAGGCGTAGGGCCAGAGGGGCGTCGGCCGCAGCTAAGCCTCTGGCGCCGGCGCGATCCCCGGGCCGCGGACAAAGCCTCTCGGCAGGAGAACAAGGGTGGGACGACCGCTCGCCCCGTTCCCTCTTCCTCGCGCCAGAAGCCTCTTGCGCTACCCGATCACGCGGAGGCGTGCAAACTTCAGCTTGAGCTTTTTCTGCCCCACGCGCGGGAAGTGGACGGTCGCAGCGGCGCGCTCGCCCTTGCCCTCGATGGCGATGACCTTGCCCTCGCCGAACGTGCCGTGGACCACCTTCACGCCGGGGACCACGTCGCTGCCGGCCGCCTCTGGCGCCACGCCGGGCTCGTACTCCACGCTGCGCTCGCCGCCAGAGGCCTTCTTCTTGCGCGCGGGCTTCGCGGCGTCCGGCCGGAGGCTGGTGCGGTAGTAGTGCGGGTCCATCTGCTCATAGCCGCTTTTGGCGGCCCGGCGCTGGGCGGGCGTGGACTCGTAGGAGTAGCCGCCGTCGGCGTCGTACTCCACGCGGTAGCCGCCCTGCGCACCGTCGTCATCGGGCAGTTGGAAGCGGTCCTTGCGCGGCGCGAAGCGGGCGCCGGACTCGGTGCGCATGAGGTCGTCGCCGTCTAGCTCGTCCAGGAAGCGGGAGCGGACGGCGGACGTGGACTCTCCGTAACGGTAGCGCGTACGGGCGTAGGAGAGGTACAGGATCTCCTCGGCGCGCGTGGCGCCGACGTAGAACAGGCGCCGCTCCTCTTCCAGTTCGGTCGGGTCCTGCGCGGCTTTCGCCAGAGGAAACAGCCCCTCCTCCATGCCGGTCACGAAGACGACCTTGAACTCCAGGCCTTTGCTCGCGTGGAGCGTCATCAGCGTGACGCGGTTCTCCTCCTCGCCCAGCCGGTCCACGTCGGAGACGAGGGAGACCTCTTGGAGGAACTCGCTGAGCGTGCGGGGCGCGTCGCTGTCGGCCTGCGCGAACTCGGCGACGGCGTTGAGCAGCTCGTGGATGTTCTCCAGCCGGACCAGGCTCTCGGGCGTGTTCTCGTCGCGCAGGGACTGGAGCAGGCCGGTTTCCTGGATGTACTCCCGCGCGAGCTCGTCGGCGGGCGTGTGCGGCGCTTTGCTCGCAAAGCGCGCGACCAAGAACGCGAACTTCTCGACGGCGCCGGCGGCGCGGGAGCTGAGCCCGGCATCCGACGGCTCCTGCGCGGCCTGCCACAGCGAGAGGCCGTGCTCGGCGGCGTAGCGCCGGAGCCCGTCCACGGTCTTGCCGCCGATCCCGCGCGTGGGCGTGTTGATCACGCGCAAGAGGCTCGCGTCGTCTGACGGGTTGACGGCCAGGCGGAGGTATGCCAGCGCGTCCTTGATCTCCTTGCGCTGGTAGAAGCTCGTGCCGCCCACCATGCGGTAGGGGATGCCGCCGCGGCGCAGCGACTCCTCCATGGAGCGGCTCTGCGCGTTCGTGCGGTAGAGGACGGCGAACTGTTTCCACGGAATCCCGCCCCGGACGTGGAGATCGCGGATGGTGCGCTCGATCTTTTGCGACTCGTCGCGCTCGCTCAGCGCCTCCATGAGCCGGACCGGCTCGCCCTCGTCGTTCTCGGTCCAGAGCTTTTTGTCCAACTGCTTCGTGTTGCCCTTGATGATGGCGTCGGCGAAGCGGACGATTTTCTGCGTGCTGCGGTAGTTCTGCTCCAGGCGGATGGTCGTCGCCTCCGGGTAGTCGTTCTGGAACGAGAGGATGTTGCCGATATCGGCGCCTCGGAAGGCGTAGATGGACTGGGCGTCGTCGCCCACGACGCAGATGTTCTGGTGCTCGGCCGCGAGCAGTTTCGCGAGGAGGTACTGCGCCTTGTTGGTGTCCTGGTACTCGTCGATGTGGATGTACCGCCAGCGCCTCTGGTAGTCCGCGAGCACGTCCGGGTGCTGCTCGAACAGCCGGATGGGCCACGCGAGCAGGTCGTCGAAGTCCATCGCGTTGGCCTTGCGGAGCCGCTGGTTGTACGGCCCGTAGAGGCGCGCCGTGACCTCCATGTACGGGTCGTTGGCGAGCGCCGCGTAGGCCTCTGGCGTCATCATCTGGTTTTTGGCGCTGGAGATGCGCCCCCGGATGCTTCGCGGCGTGTACTTCTTGGCGTCGACGCCCTGGCGCAGCATGAGCTCGCGCAAGAGGCGCTCCTGGTCGTCGGTGTCGTAGATCGAGAAGTCGCGCGAGAAGCCGATCTTGTCGGCCTCGCGGCGGAGCACGCGGGAGAACACGCTGTGGAAGGTGCCCATCCACATGCCTTTTGCGTCCGGCCCGACGAGGTCGGTCACGCGGGTCCGCATCTCGCGTGCGGCCTTGTTGGTGAACGTCAGCGCGAGGATCTGCGAGGGCCACGCCTTCCGCGCGGCGATGAGGTACGCGATGCGGTGCGTGAGCGTGCGCGTCTTGCCCGAGCCCGGCCCGGCGATGATCATGACCGCGCCTTCGCTTGCGCGGACGGCCTCCTGCTGCACCGGGTTGAGCCCTTCCAGCAGCTCATCGGCCCGCTTTTCGTCGGCGCCAGAGGCCGCCTCTGGCGAGAACAGGCCGCCGGGGCCGGGGTCGCCGTCTTCGGGCGGGGGGACGGACGAAAGGGCGAACGAGCGCATGGTGTCGGGGGGAGTCTGTGGACGGAACCTAGCCCGGCGGCCGAGCCTCTGGCGTTGAAATCCCGGCCCGCGCGCGCCACCAGAGGCGCTGGCGCGCCCGCTAGCTTGCGCACATGCCTGCACCGCCTCCGCCCTGGGATGACGCCACTGCCGCGTTCGACGGCGAGCTCCGCGCGTGGGACGCCTACGCCCCTCGGATCCGGCTGTGGACCGACGCGCTGGACATCCGCCTCGACGCGGGCCACGCGCCCTCCGAGGAGCACCGCCGCGTGATCGGCGACATCGCGCCCCAGGCCATGCGGGAGCAGGCCGAGTGGGTGGCCTCTGGCGCCGAGCGCACGGCGCGCCTTCTGCGCGAGCACCTGGCCGCTGGCGAGATCGCGGCGGCGCTCCTGCTCGCGCTTCGCCCCGAGCCTTCCGCCAGAGGCTTCGACTACCGCGCGCCCGGCTTCTGGCGCGGACCGCTGAAGCCCGGCGACCTCCCGCCGACGTGGAGCGTTTCGGACCGCGCACGCTGCGACCGGCTCCGCCGAGCGCTTCTGCCCGAGGCGCCGCCCGCGTGGTTTCTGCGCACGCTCCAGCCGTGGGCAAGGCCCCTCTCCCGCCTGCTGTGGACGGACGCCTACAGCCTCGATACCATCCCAGGGCTCTACGCCGCGCACCTCGAGAACACGGGCAACCCGTGGGCTAGTCCCAACGCGGCGTGACGCCAGAGGCGGGTCCGGCGGCTATCTCCCCACACGCCTGCTCTGGCCCATGCCCCGTTTCTACGCCCCCGTGTTTCTCGCCGCGCTCGTCTTCGCCGGGTGCAGCGGCCCTTCCGTCGAGGTGACGCCTCTGGCGCCGGAGACCTCGGAGCTCGGCGGAGCGATCCCCGTTACGACGGGAGACATCGACGCGCCACACGAGGAGATCGCGATCCTGACCGTCGGCTCGTTCGACACCACGCGGGAGCTGATCGCCGCTCTCCGCAACGCCGCGCGAGAGGCCGGGGCCGACGCCGTCGTCCGCGTCAGCTTCGAGGCGTACGGCGGCGGGGAATCCGGCAACCTCCGCCGCGTGGCAACGGGGACCGCCGTGCGGTACCGGTAGGAAGCCCGTCCGCTGCGCGTGGTTTGCGCTGTGAAGAGCATCTTATTCGGGACGCCACCCCCGCTGCTCATGTCGCTACGTCTCGCCCTTTTCCTCGCGCTGCCTCTGGCGGCCTGCGCCAGTGGCCCCACGCGGCTATCACCTGAGCACTCGGCGCCAGAGGCCCCGCTCACGGGCACCTACACGCACGACCACGAGGTCGGCATCTTCGACGGTGAGACGTTCGTGCCGACGCCGGTCACTGACGAGCTCGTGCTCATCGAGCGCGGCAAGCGCTTGTTCGTCGCGGCCAACCTTGTCCGGGCAAACGCGCACCTGTGCGGGGTCGGGGGCATGTTTGAGCGCGAGAACGGCCGGTGGGTCCGGCGCGAGGCGCTGGACCTCTACCGCGGCGAGGACACGTGCACGCTCGCGCTCACGGTCACCGCCGACACGTTGGCGCTGAGCGACTCGGCCAACGTCTGCCGGCAGCATTACTGCGGCGCCCGCGCCGCCCTGGACGGCGCGCGGTTCGCCAGAGGCACGCGTACGCCAGACACGACGCTCTCCGAGTGGTAGCGCAACCCACAGGGGGGACGGCCCCGTAGAGCGCGCTCCCCCTCCTTTCCGCAGCATGTCCCCGCGCTCCCAGTCCGTCTCCGACGCCATCACCTACGCCGCCAAAGTCTGGATCGCAGGCCTGGCCGCCACCATCCTCGTGCCTCTGGCGCTCGTCGCTGCCGCACTCGACGTTCTGGGCGTCGGCGAGCGCCTGGTGCCGCGCGTGCTCCGCGCGAGCGCCCGCCTGGAAGCGGCCGTGGACGTGCACGGCGACTGGACGCACATCGAGGTCCGCGAGCGCGTCTAGCCTCTGGCGCCAGAGGCGGGCCGGCGTCGTTAGTCGTCGCCAGAGGCCTCGCCGTACGCGTCTGCCTCTGGCGGCGCCTCGTGCGTCTCCGGGTCCGCGCCTTCGCCCTCGACAAAGGGGCCGATGTACAGCTCTTGCATCAGCACGAGCGCCACGCCCGCCACGGGCACGGCGAGCAAGATGCCGAGAAAGCCCGCGAGCGAGCCCAGCACGATCTGCGCCGCGATGATGGCCGCTGGCGGGACCGAGACCATGCGGCCCTGGACTTTGGGCGTGATAAAGCTTCCTTCCACCTGCTGCGCCACCACCGCAAGGCCGAGCGTCCACAGCCCGGTCGTCGTGCCCGAGGCGAAGCCGACGGCGACGGCGGGGGCCCAGCCGACAAGGGGGCCGAACGTGGGGATCGCCGTCATGGCGCCGGCGAAAACGGCCAGCGCCAGCGCGCCCGGCACGCCGATCACGCTCAGGCCGATGGCGCCGATGATCGTCAGCAGCGTGACGGCGATGCCGACGCCGCGCGTCCAACCGAGCAGCGTGCGCCCCATGCGGTGCAGAATCCGCCGCACGAACGCTTGGTGCTCGCGGTCCACGAGCCGCACGAACCCCTCGGTGTAGGTCGAAGGCGACGCCGCGGTATACACCGCGACGACCAGGATCACGATCACGCCGGTCACGATGCCCGCGAGGCTCGAAAAGATGCCCAGCGCGCGGCCGGTCAGGCCCTCAAACGCTTTGGGGATGGAGAGCGCGCTATCGGGCAACCCGAGCCGCCGCTCGGTAGCGCTCAGCACGTCGGGCGCAGCGTCCAAAAGCCCGCGCGCCTGTGTCAGCAGGTTGGGCGCCCCCAGGATCACCGCGAGGCCGAACGCGCCGAGCATCAGCGTGACCAGCACACCCAGCCAGAGGCCTCTGGCGCCGCCAACGCGCTCCGCGAGCCACTCGCTGGCGTAGTAGAACAGCGCGCCGAGCGAGACGCCTGTAAAGACGAGCAGGACCGCCTGCCGCGTCGCCCACAGCACCAGCAGGCCCACCACCACGGCGGTTATGAGCGCGACGACGTACCTCGCGCGGCGCCGGAAGGCGAGGGTCGTTTTCAGGGGCGCGGCGGACGTCAGGGACATGATGGGAGTCGGAGAGGGGCACGCCTAGTATCCCCTGCCCTCCCGTCTGATCCCTCGCCTCCATGCGCGAACAGAGCCGCGCGGGCGCCAGAGGCCTCTGGCGAGGGCTACTCGCCCTCTTCTTCGTCCAGGATGTAGACCGCCGGCAGGTTGCGCGCGATCTGACCGTAATCCAGGCCGTAGCCGATCACGAACAGGTTGTCGATGTCGAAGCCGAGGTAGTCCACCGGCGCGTCCACCTTGAGCGCGTCCGGCTTGCGGAGCAGCGCTGCGGAGCGGAGCGAGGCCGGGTTCTTCTCGCTGATCTGGTCCAGCACGTAGCGCATGGAGAGGCCCGTGTCCACGATGTCCTCCACGACGATCACGTGGCGGCCTTCGAGATCAGCGTCGATGCCTTTGCGCTCCGTCACGGTTCCGCTGGAGACCTTGGCCTCGCCATAGCTGGAGAGCTTGTAGAAGTCCACCTCGCAATCCACCGTGACGGCCCGCATGAGGTCGGCGGTGAAGATGTAGGCGCCGTTGAGCACGCCGATAAAGATCGGTGGCGTGTCCGTCTCGGCGTAGTCCTCGTCGATCTGGGCGCCCAGCTCCGCGATGCGGTTCGAGATGGCCTCTTCGTCGAGGTAGAGCCGAAAGCGCTCGTCACGGCAGGTGACGGTTTCGGGGGCGGCGGCGACGGGCATGGCGGGGGCCGGAGGGAGTCGGCGAAGCTACGCGGGCCAAGTGTGAGCGTTCAAGCAAACCGCCGCTGGCGAAGGAGGAATCCGCCCTCGGCGCTCACGCCGTCGGCGCGTGCTCGTTCGGGGCCCACGTCATCTCCACGGCCTCCTCGGTCTCGGGCGTAAGCCGCGCCTCGTGCGCCAGCCGCAGCCCTACGACCCAGAGAACCGTCTCGCCAGAGGTGAGCACGAGCCTCTGGCGCCGCTCCGACGACGGCACGCGGGCGTCGGTGAGTACGTCGGAGACGAGCTTGGTGCCGCGCATGCCGAGCGGGCGGATCCGGTCGCCCTCGCACCAGAGGCGCAGTGTGAGAGGGGTGGAGGGATACGCGATACGGGATGCGGGGGCCTCTGGCGCGAACGCGCGCGCATCCACCACCTCGCGGTTGGGGTCGGGATCGTACGCATCCGCCACCTCCGCCAGAGGCGTGAGCGCGAGCGTGCCGTACGGCGTCTCGACGGCCTCGCCGACGCGGACGGAAGCGCCGAGCCACGCCGACTGGGCGCGCGTGACCGTCAAGCTCTCGCGGTCCCGCCACACCTCCGTTCCCGGCGCGACCCCGGCGCGCGTGCCCGCCTGGGCGTCCAAGAGCTTCTCGATGGCCTCCAGCATCGCGCGGCCGATGGAGGCCTGGGGCGCGTAGGCGCGCATCATCTCGGCGAGAAGCGCGAGGCGGTCGGGGCCGTCCAGCGCGCGGAGCGCCGCCAGCGGCACGCGGCCACCGTCCGGGCGGCTCTCGCCCACACGCGCGAGGCGGTCGGCGGCGTCGCCAGAGGCGCGGCGGGCGGCCTGCGCCGAGGCAGCGATGCGGAGCACGGTCTTGGGGCCGCCCTCCTCCTCCAGCAATGGCAGCACGTGGTGGCGGATGCGGTTGCGTCGGTAGGCATCGGTCGCGTTGCTGGCGTCCTCCCGCCACGCCCATCCTCTGGCGCGCGCCTCGGCCTCCACCTCGCGCCGCGCGAATCCGAGCAGCGGGCGGACCAGCCGAATCCCGCGCGACCACTTCTGAGCCGCGCCCGCCTCTGGCGCCGTCGCCAGAGGCCCCTCGTCGGCCATGCCCGCGAGGCCAGAGAGGCCCGCGCCTCGGATGAGGTTCATCAGAACAGTCTCCGCCTGGTCGTCGGCGGTGTGGCCCACGGCGACAGTCTGGGCGCCCGAGCCTTCGGCCACCTCGCGGAAAAACCGGTACCGCGCGCCTCTGGCGAGGGCCTGCCGGTTGCCCGGTCCCAGCGTCACCTCGCGGACGTGGACCGGCACGCCGAGTTCGGCGCCGAGCGCACGCACGAACGCGGCGTCTTCGCCAGAGGCCTCGCGCAGGCCGTAATCGACGTGCGCCGCGACGGTCGGCACGCCGGCTTCGTGCAGCGAGCGCCAGAGAACCGTGGAGTCCACGCCGCCGGAGACGCCGACGACGACGGGGCCGTCGCTGGCGCGAAGGCGATCTAGTTCTGACTGAAAGCGGGCGCGGAACACGCCGCAAGATCGGGCCTCTGGCGGCAGAGGCTAGCGCGCCGCCTGCCGCAGCAGCGGCGCCGCCAGAGGCACCCCGCGCGCTACGTAGTGCGCGGTGAGGAGCTGCCGCTCCTCTGGCGTGAGGTCGCCGTGGGCGCCCAGCCGCGCGATGCGGTCCTGCCGCGCGTGGTAGAGCGCCAGCGCCGCGGCGACGGACACGTTGTAGCTCTGCACGAACCCGTCGAGCGGGAGCAGCACGGCCTCGTCTGCGAGGTCCAGCATGGCGCCAGAGGCCCCGTCCTTCTCCGCGCCGAAGACGATCGCGGTGGGCACGCTGAAGTCCAGGTCTCCGATGGGCACCGCGTCCTCACGCAGGGCGGTAACCGCGATGCGGTAGCCTCTGGCGCGGGCGCTCTCGGCAAAGGCCGCGGCCGTTGCGTGCGTTTCGACGTGGAGCCACTTGTGCGCGCCCTGGCTCTGACGCCGCCGGATGGGGCGCTCGCTGGCGAGCGAGGCGTCGTCGGCGCCGTCCTCGTACTGCTCCACGAGCGCGCCGGCGTCGCCCTGCAGGTCCACGAGCGCGGCGGCGCCGTAGCCCAGCCCCTCGGCGCTGCGGAACACGGCGTTGACGTTGCCCGGATCGTGCACGCGCTCCAGAACGGGCAGGACCGAGAACGTCCGAGCCGCGATCACCCGCTCGATGGTCGCCATGCGGGCCTCGGTGACGTACGGCGCGAGCGTCTCCAGCACGGCCTCTGGCGCGTAGGCGGCGCCGTCCACGGTGACGGTAGCGGGGAGCGGAAAGCGGGAGACAGACACGGGCGCGACGGGATCGAGACGGGCGACGCTTGCAAGATCCGACGCAGAACACGGAGCGCCCGTGGATCCGCACGAGCGCCTCTGGCGCCAGAGGCGGCGTCCCCTCCGTATCCCCTCTCCCTCCACCGCGGCCCCGCGTAGCTTTCGCGCCCGCTTCCGCCTTGCTCCTGTGCGCGCACTCGTCCTCTTTTCTGTCCTCGCCCTCGCGGCCTGCACCTCCGGCACCTCTGGCGACCCGCTCCCCGAGGGCGAGGCCAGCCCGGAAACCGTCGCCAGCCGTCTCGGCGAGGCCTACGCCAGCGGCCTGGGCTCCCTGGAGTCCTTCGAGGTTTTCGCTATGGGCACCTCCGTCCGCTACGAGGCGACCGAGGACTCCGCCAGAGGCCGCGTCTTTTCGCTCGTGCGCAACCCCACGGCGCCCGCCCCTACCGACCCGGAGGCCGCGAACCTCTTCGTTTTCTACCCACCCGTCGGCGGCTACCTCGCGGAGACGCTCGGCGACGCCCGCCTGACCGGCCCGGTAGAGCGCGAGGGCGTGCGCTCCTACGTGCTGGAAACCACGGACCCGACCGACGTGGGCTTCCCCGTCGCCGAGGGCACCCGCGAGCACCTCGCCCGCGCCTACCTCGACGTCGAGACGCTGGAGGTCCGTGAGCTTTTCCACCGCTTCAAGGCCGACACGCTCGACATCCCCTTTGTCCAACGCGTGATCTACGACGATTACCGCGAGGTGGCCCCGGGCATCCGCGTGCCGTTCCGCGTGCGCCAGCGGCAAGAGGGGCTCCTGCAGCTCATCCCCCAGAAGGTCCGCATTTTCCGCGGCGGCCAGATGGGCGTCAAGGAGCGCCAGATCAGCCTCCTCCCTCCCACCGCCCGCCGCGAGGCAATGGTCGAGTTGGAGCGCGAGCGGCAGCTTCTCAACGAAGGCGTGAAAGAGCTCGAGTTCACCGTCGACTCCCTTCGCGTGTCGCCTCTAGCGCGGTGAGGGCGGCCGCGTTCGGGCTCTTCCTGGCCGCGCTGAGCGCGGTCGGCGCTGGCGCGCAGCCGCTGCCGGCGGCCCCGGCCTCTGGCGCCACGTCCGTACAGGGCGGCTCTGTGGACCGCTTCGCGGACGCGCTCCTGTTCGCCGCCGCCGACCGGGAGGCCGACCGCCTCCGGCGCATCCAAACACTGACCGTAGAACTAGACGGCGGCGTGGTCTTCTGGCGCGTCACCCCGCCAGAGGCCTCGGCACCCGAGGAGTGGCCCCTGGCGGACTGCCGAGTTGTGGGACCGGAGTTGTTCGTGGACCGCGACACGTTTTGCTCGTCCATGCTGGGCTTTCTCTCCGCCGGTAGCGGGGGCGGCGGCGAAGAAGGGGGCGGCATCGGCCCGTACGAGATCACGTACCACGCGCGCACCTGGGGCGGACGCGAGGCACACGGCCTCACCATCGCGGGCGTGCGCGGGCGGCCTCTGGCGCCGGGCATGGACACCTACGAGATGTGGATCGACGCCGAGACGCTCACGCTGGTGCTCATGCGCACGACCGGCAGCGAAACGCCCGACGAGGCGCCGGTGACGTTCTCCTTCGAGCGCAGCGACCTCCGCCAGGTCAAAGGCCTCACCGTCCCGCACCACTACCGCGCCACGCTCTACGGCGCCGCGCCGTCCATCCGCGAGGGCTTTACCGAAGAGGAGCAAAGCGCGCTCGCCCTCGTCCGCGACGCGCTCGACGCCCCAGACCCCGACCTCGCCATCGACGCGTTGCCGGAGGACGTGCGCGAGGCCGTCGGGTTTTACGAGGCCATCCTGACCAACGGGTCACTGGAGTGGGAGTACGTGGTGCGCAGCGTGCGCGTCAACCAGCCGCTCCCGTCGGGGGTCTTCGGAGGGTTCGGGCGGTAGGCCTCTGGCGGGCGCTGCCGCAAGATCTGCGCACAGGTGTGCGGTGGAATGCCTTGGTCGTTCCGGCCTGCGGGCGTTATGATCCCAGCAGAGCGAGGGCGCCCGCAGCGGTCCCGCCGGCCTCGCCAGAGGCCGGGCTCCGCCCCCCGACCCGCCCGACTATGCCCCGCTTGTCCTCTTCCCCCTTGCGCCCGGTGGCGCTGTGGTGCGCGCTTTTCTGCCTCTGCGGCCTCGCCTCCGCCGCGGACGCTCAGACGCCCGATCCGGCGGTCGCCCGCGCTTCGCCGGAGGTCGCGGCGGCGCTCGGGGCCTCTGGCGAGGCGCGCGTCATGGTGATGCTGGACTCGCCGGGATACAAGCAGGCCGACCCGTCCGACCTCGCGGCGGTCAAGCGCGAGGTTGCCGTGCTGCAACGCGCCGTGCTGGGCGCGCTCGGCGCCAGCGGCTACACCGCGCACCACCAGTACGAGACCGTCCCCGCGCTCGCCCTGACGCTTACCTCGCCAGAGGCCCTCGCGGCCCTCGCGGCGCACCCGTCCGTGTTGCGGATCGACCTCGACGTAGGCGGCTCGGGCGGCCTCGCCGAAAGCGTCGCGCGGATCCGCGCCAACGAGCGCCACGCCGAGGGCAACGCCGGGAGTGGCGTCACCGTCGCCGTTCTCGACAGCGGCATCGACACCGACCACCCCGACTTCGCCGGGCGCGTCGTCGACGAGGCGTGCTTTCTTGGCTACGGCGCCTCTGACGGCTCGGGGCAGTGCCCGGACGGCCGCTCCCGGCAACGGGGCGCCGGCTCGGGCGAGGACGACAACGGGCACGGCACGCACGTGGCGGGCATCGTGGCCTCTGGCGGGGCCGTCTCCGCCCCCGGCGTGGCCCCCGGCGCGGATCTCGTGATCGTGAAAGTGCTCAACGGCGACAACGGCTTCCGCTTTTTCTCCGAGATCGTGGCCGGGCTGGACTACGTCAGCGCGAACCCGCAGCTCGGCGTCCGGCTGATCAACATGAGCCTGCTCACCGACGCGCAGTTCGCCGGCGAGTGCGACAACGCCACCTCGTACACGATGGCGGGCGCGTCGGTCGTCAACCGGCTCCGCGAGCGCGGCGTGCTCGCCTTCGCGAGCGCGGGCAACAACGGCTCCGGGACCACGATGGGCGCCCCGGCTTGCATCCGCAACGTGATTTCGGTCGGCGCGACGGACGACCAGGACAACGTGACCGGCTTCTCGCAGAGCAATGCCACCACGGACGTGTTCGCCCCCGGCGATGCCATCGTCTCCTCCTACCTCAACGGGGGCACGACCGCGATCTCGGGCACGAGCATGGCGAGCCCGCACGCCGCCGGGTGCGCCGCGCTCCTCCTCGAATCCGGCGACGCCGTGACGCCCGACGACATCGAGGCCTTTCTCGAGAGCTCGCGCGTCCGCGTGACCGACGGCACGAACGGCCTCTCGTTTCCGCGGCTGGACTGCGCGCCCGCCGGACTCGTCGCCTCGCTGAGCGGCGCGGCCGGCTACCGTTCCCTCGCGCTCCCCACCGGGAGCACCTACGACGAGCTTCTCGGCCGCTTCTGGACCCAGGGCTTCCCCGGCTCGGACGCGCCAGAGGCCGCGTGCTCGGCCTACACCTTTGGCGAGGCCTCGGGCGCCGTCGCCAGCGGCTATGCCTGCCTGCCCGGCCAGAACGCCGCCTTCACCAGAGGCCGCGGCGTGGTGGCGTACATCTACGCCGATGACGACCAGAACGCCTCTGGCGTCCAGGGCGGCTTCCCCAAGCTGCTCTCCGTGTCCGAGCCCGGCGCGGGTGCCCCGTTTTCTGCGTTCCCGCTGAGCTACGGCGGCCAAGCCGGCGCGCCGGCGCACGAGCGCGGCTGGAATCTGCTCGGCAACCCGCTCGGCGAGGCCGTGGACTGGAACCGGACCGTCCGCACCGGCCTCAGCCCGACGGTTTACGTGCTGGACCCCAACTACCACGGCGGCGACTGGCGGACGTGGACGGCGGGCGTCGGCGGCGACCTACCTGGTGGCATCCTGCCGCCCTTCCAGGGCTTTTTTGCGAGGGCCGTCGCGCCCGCTCCTGCGCTGGAGGTGCCTCTGGCGGCGGTGGTGACCGGCCCGAGGGTGTACGGCGCCACGGCCTCTGGCGAGCCGCTGCCGCTTCGCTTCGAGGTCCGGCGGGGCAGCGAGGCGCTCACCTCGGCGTTTGTGGCCGTCGCGCCAGAGGCCGCGCTGGGACTGGACGCCGCCGACGCGCCGCGGCTGAGGCCGCTGGCGTGGCCCCAGGTCGTGCTCTCCACGCGCGCCCCTGGAGGGGCGCTCCCGCTCTCGCTCAACGCGCTCCCGCCAGAGGCGCAGGGCGAGATCGAGCTCCCGCTGGAGGTGGCTGCCAAGGGCTTCGCGCGCGTCGACCTCGCGCTCACGCTCGCGTGGAGCGGTGCGCTGCCCGAAGGCTGGGGCGCGGTCCTCGTCGACCGGCAGGCCAGCACGACGACGCCACTCGGCTCTCCCGGCACCTACGCGTTCACGCTTCCGCCCGTAGAGCTCGCCCTCAAGCGCGCCGAGGCGGCCCTCGGCCTCGACGGCGGCTTGCAGCGCGAGGAAACGCCCGCCACCGAGCCCGCCACGACCACGGGCGCCCGCTTCGTGCTCCGCGTCACGCCGGCGCCGTCCACCGGGACGCCGCAGCCTGCGGGCGCCTCTGGCGCAGAGATCGGGCTCACGCGGCCCAACCCTGCCTCGCAGCGCTCCGCCGTACGGATCTCGCTGGCGTACCCGGAACGCGTGCGCGTGAGCGTTTTCGACGCGCTCGGCCGCGAGGTGGTCGTCGCGCACGACGGCGAGCTGGCGCCAGAGGCCACCGTCGCGCTGGACCTCGCGCCGCTGGCGGCGGGCGTCTACGCCGTGCGGATCGTGGGCGAGACGTTCCAGGCTGTGCGTTCGCTGACGGTCGTGCGCTAGGCGCCGGGCCTCTGGCGAGCCGAGACGGGCGCCCCTGCGGGGCTCGAGCGTACACCCCAGGAGCGGGCGGCCTCTGGCGGAACCGCCCGTTGGCGCTCTAGAGGCGCGGGAGCAACGCCGACGCCCGCCGGCGGTCCCCACCAGAGGCGAACCCCCGGGCGCTTCACCGCGTCTGACACAACAGGGACACGCCCTCTCCGGTTACCTTCCCGTCCAGCCTCCCGACGCCATGCTGACCATCGGCCGCCGCCAGGCGAAACCCCGCGGCTATCACTACGAGCCCCGGTTCCACGACCCCGAAGCGGACAAGCGCCGCCGCCGCTCGGTCCGCATCCAGCGGACCAACGCGAGCACGTTCCGCAAAACGAAGCAGCCGCAGTTTATCGCCATCGGCCTCGGGCTCGTTCTCGCGCTGTACCTCTACATCAACGCCGACGCCGTCTTCGGCCGGGCTGTAGCAGGGGTCTCGGCGCTGTTCGGCGGCTAAGTAGCCACGTCAGCAGCGGCCTCTGGCGCCGCGTCAAGCCGTCAGGGCTGAGCTTTTTGCCGGCCTCGCCAGAGGCCCCGGCCCTCCGCCACCCCCACTGGCCACTCCCCACTGGCCCGCCTTCCGTGACCAACCCCTCCCCCGTTCCCGAAGCCTCTGGCGCCTACGATGGCGAGACGGATGAGACGGCGAGCGACGGCCTGATCCGCGCGCTGCCGGATACGCTCGCGAGCAAGATCGCAGCGGGTGAGGTCGTGCAGCGGCCCGCGAACGCGGTCAAGGAGCTGGTGGAAAACGCGCTCGACGCCGGGGCGGGCAGCATCGAACTCACGGTCCAGCGGGCGGGCTCCGAGCTTATCCAGGTGGCCGACGACGGCTGCGGGATGGGCCCCGAGGACGCCAGAGGCTGCTTTGGTCGCCACGCGACGAGCAAGCTCCGCGCTTTCGAGGACCTGGAAACGCTGCGCACGCTGGGCTTCCGCGGCGAGGCGCTGGCCTCCATCGCGGCCGTCTCACGCGTGGAGCTCAAAACGCGGCGCGCCCAGGACGAGGCGGGCACGTGCATCCGCGTCCACGGCGGCGACATCGTGGAGAGCACGCCCTGCGCCGCCCCGACCGGGACGACGATCTCGGTCCGCGACCTGTTCTACAACGTCCCCGCCCGCCGCGCCTTTCTGCGCACGCCCGCGACGGAGTTCAAGCACATCGTCGAGACGTTCCAGGCGCTCGCGCTCTCGCACCCCACCGTCGCCTTCTGCCTGGTCCACGACGGGACAGAGGTGTACCGCCTGCCCGCGGCTGGGGGCGCGGAGCCGCTGGCGCAGCGTGTGGCGGACCTCTTCGGGAGCCGCTATGAGGGCACGCTCGTGCCCGTCGCCGAGGCGACGAGCTACCTCTCTATCCGCGGCGTCGTGGGCGCGCCCGAGGTGGCGCGGCGCTCGCGCGGCGATCAGTACGTGTTCGCCAACGGGCGCTACGTCAAAAGCCGGAGCCTGGAGCACGCCGCCGCCCGCGCCTTTGGCGCCCTCCTGCCCGACGGCCGCTACCCGTTCCTCGCGCTTTTCCTGGACGTGGACCCGCGGCACCTGGACGTCAACGTCCACCCGACCAAGACCGAGGTGAAGTTCGACGACGAGCGCGGCGTGTACAGCTTCGTCGGCGCCGTCGTCAAAAAGGGCCTCTCCGAGGCCGGGCTCGCGCTCGACCTCGCGCAGACCGCCCCCCAGGCGCACTACGACGAGCCTCTGGCGGACGCCCCTTCGGGCGGCGACGGCAGCGCGCTGCCGCCCATGCCTGCCTTCGCGCCCGAGACCGGCGCTGTACCGGCATCGCTCCCGCCTCTCCCCACGCCAGAGGCCGGCTCCGAGATCGCCTCTGGCGATTGGGGCGCCTCGTTTACGGCGCTCCCGCGCGAGCCCGGTGGCCCGGTGCCATCCGGTGTCTCCATTCCCTCTGGGGCCTCGCTGCCGTCCAACGCCACGCTCCCCGGCGAGGCGCGGCCCGCCCCTTCGCCGCGGCCGTTCCGTCAGGCCACAGGCCCACTCGGCCCCATCCCCTCGCGCGCCGACGGCTCGCTGATGGAAGGCCTGGACTCGGCGACGTTCGAGGAGGTCGTAGAGTCGCCCGAGCGGACAGTATGGCCGTTCCGCGGCCGCTACCTCCTCACGCCGGTCGCCAGCGGCCTGCTCGTCGTGGACCAGCGGGCGGCACACGAGCGCGTGCTTTACGAGGCCGCCATCGCGGCGCTCGAAGGCGGCATGGGCGCCACGCAGCAGCTCCTGTTTCCCTACACGCTGGACCTCCCGCCCGACGACCGCGCGCTCTTGGACGAACTGCTCCCGGACCTGCAGGCGCTCGGCTTCGACGTTGCTCTGGGCTCCAAAGGCACCGTCGAGGTCCGCGGCGTCCCCGCCGATGTCTCGGTCGGCGACGAGCGCGCGGCGCTGCCCGACCTGCTGGACCGCTACCGCAAAAGCGCGGGCGTGCTCCAGCTCTCCTCCCGCGAGACGCTCGCCCGCAGCCTCGCCCGCCGCTCCGCCTACCGCGAGGGCGACATCCTGGAGCCTCTGGCGGCGCGCGTGCTCATCGAAAAGCTGTTCACCTGCGGCGACCCGTTTACGGACCCCGCCGGGCGGCCCACGATGATCCGCATCGCGGAGAGCGAGATCGAGCGCCGCTTCGGCTGAACCTCTGGGCCAGCGGGGAGCGGCCGGTGGGGCCTCGCCTCTGGCGCCAGGGTGTAGCCGTCCCAAACCGAGTCGCCAGAGGCCTCTGGCGGGCGCGATCTTCCCGTCTCCCCCGCGCCACACATGTCCCAGAAGCACCTCCTCCTCATCCTCGACGGCTACGGCATCGCCGAGGACCCCAGCGTCTCCGCCATCGACGCCGCCGACACGCCGTTCCTGGACCGCCTCTTCGCCGAGCACCCGCACGCGACGCTCCAAGCCTCTGGCCGCGCCGTTGGCTTGCCGACGGGCCTCATGGGCAACTCCGAGGTGGGCCACACCAACTTGGGTGCGGGGCGGATCGTGGACCAGGAGATCACACGGATCGACAAGAGCATTGAGGACGGGAGCTTTTTCGAGAACCCCGTGCTGACTGGCGCGGCACGCGCGGCCAAAGCCTCTGGCGGGCGGCTTCACCTCTTCGGGCTCGTGAGCGACGGCGGCGTGCACTCCAGCTTGGAGCACTTGCTGGCGCTGATCGAGCTGGCGCGGCGCGAGGGGCTCAGCGGCGACGACCTCGTGCTGCACGCGTTTACCGACGGACGCGACACCGCCCCAGAGGGCGGAACGGGCTACCTCCAAACCGTTCAGGACGCGATGCAGGCCGCGGGCGTCGGCGTCATCGGGACCGTGGTGGGGCGCTACTGGGCGATGGACCGCGACGAAAGGTGGGAGCGGACGGAAAAGGCCTACCGCGCGATCGTAGACGGCGTCGGCGCGGCCTCTGGCGATCCCATCGCGGCGCTCGCGGCGCAGTACGCGGACGGCGTGACCGACGAGTTCGCCGAGCCCGTTGTCACCCTGGGCGCGCCGCGCGTGGCCGCGGGCGACGCCGTGCTGTTTTTCAACTTCCGCGCCGACCGCGCCCGGCAGCTCACGCGCGCCTTTATCGAGACGCCCTTCGGAGGTTTCGAGCGGACGCCGCCAGAGGTCCACTACGCCACGTTCGCGCCGTACCACAAGAGCTTCGACGTGCCGGTCGCGTTCCCGAAAGCGGACCTCACGGACACTCTCGGCGACGTGATCGCGCGCGCCGGGAAAACGCAGCTCCGCGCCGCCGAGACCGAGAAGTACCCGCACGTCACGTTCTTCTTCAATGGGGGCCGCGAGGTGCAGTTCGAAGGCGAAACGCGGATCATGGAGCCCAGCCCGAAGGTGGCGACCTACGACCTCCAGCCGGAGATGAGCGCGCCGGCGCTGGCCTCTCGCGTGGCCGAGTCCATCCGAACCGATGCGCCGGACCTGGTCGTGCTCAACTTCGCGAACCCGGACATGGTGGGCCACACCGGCGTGTTCGAGGCGGCGGTCCGGGCCGTCGAGGCGGCCTCTCGCGGCGCCGAGGTCGTGATCACGGCGGCGCTGGAGCGCGGCTACTCCGTCGAGGTCATCGCCGACCACGGCAACGCGGACAAGATGCGCAACCCCGACGGCACGCCCCACACGGCGCACACGACGGTGCCCGTCCCGCACCTCGTGATCGCCCCGGGCGTTGCATCCGTGCGCGATGGCGTGCTGGGAGACATCGCGCCGACGATCCTCAAGATCATGGGGCTCCGTGCGCCAGAGGCCATGACGGGCACGCCGCTCGTTTAGAAGCCCCGTGCGGACCGGTCCCCCTCCCCATTCGCGCGCGGCGGGACCTTCCGCCTCGCGCGCGCCTTTCAACGCGGAACCAGAACCCGGAACGCCACGATGGACCTCCTGACGCAGTACGAGATTCCTTACCTCCACCCGCTGGCGGTCCACTTCCCGCTTGTGCTCCTGCTGCTGGCGGGCGCGGCGGGCGCCGTCTACGCCGCCAGAGGCACGGTCGTGTGGCGCAACGCGGTGATGATCTTTCTCGTCCTCGGCTCCGCGGGCGCCTACTGGGCGCAGGAAACCGGAGAGACGCTGGAGGACGACGTGCGCGGCGAGCCGATGGTAGAGGCCATCATCGAGACGCACGAGGCGTCTGCGGAGTGGACGCTGTGGGCAGCTCTCGGCGCCCTCGCGCTGTTCGCCGGCGCGAGCGTGTGGCTGCGAAAACTGCCCAAGCCAACCGACGTGGGCGAAAAAGACCCGATGGCGCTTCGCCTCGCACTAGCTGTAGTGGCCGCGGTCCCCGCCGTGCTGGTGGCCTACACCGCGCACCTCGGCGGGCTCATGGTCTGGGGCCGGCCGGTCGGGTAGGCGCCCCGTGTACGCCGGCCTCTGGCGCCAGAGGCTACCGGTCCCCCAGCAGGTGCCAGACCAGCAGCGCCGCCACGCCCGCGAAGCCGACCCACCAGACCGCGCCCTCCAGCAACGGTCCCATCATGGAGGGCGAGATGGCTCCGGCGCGGCTCACGGACTCGACGCCTCTGGCGACGAACGCGAGCGAGCACAGCGCCATGCACACCGCCGAGAGCAGCAGCCGGCGGCGCCAGAGGCCCCGGTCGGCGCCCTCGCGCCTGCGGACCCACACGGCCACCGCCACGATTGCGAGCGCGCCCACGACGGGAGCGACCTGGCCCAGTGGGCCGACGAGGCGCGGGACGAGTTCTGCAGCCTCGCCGGAGGCGGGGGTCTGAGCGAGGAAACCGATCATGTGGAGTCCCATCGGCGAGACATGAGGCTCTCGCCAGAGGGTTGAGACGGCGCCTCGTCGGGCGGGGTCACGTTGTAGACGGCGCGGAGCGCCTCGAACAACTCCGGGTGGTGCTGGCGGAGACGCGCGGGGCGCTCGAAGAAGACCTCGGTCGAGACCGCGAACAGCTCGGCGGGGTTGGTGGCGGCGTAGGCGCGAAGGACGCCGTCGCCTCTGGCGGCGCGGCGCATCTCGCGATGCACGAGGTCCTGCCACGCGTCGGCCGAGCGGGCGTCGAGGAAAGACGGCGCGCCGTCGGCACCATCGGGGCCGAAGTCGAACACGTGCGCCAGTTCGTGGAGGACCACGTTGTAGCCGTTCTGACGCGCCCACCCCGAGCGGACGGCGGGCGCGGAGAAGAGGACGGGGCCCTGCGCGTGCGCCATGCCGTCGAACGAGCCCGCGTCCTCCGTCCCGAACTCGTCGTCGAACGTGCCGGGGTAGAGCAGCATGGAGCGCCCGGTGGGCACGTCCCACTCGGGCCGGCCCCAGAGGAGCACGCCAGCGCCAGAGGCCACCATGAGCCGAAGCTCGTCAGTCATCTCCACGCCGTCCACGCCCTCGATGCTCCACCCGTCCAGCGCGACGAGCACGCGCGCCTCGAACAGCGCGCGCTCCTCGTCCGAGCCTCTGGCGTAGAGCGGCACGTGCGCCTCGGCCCACGCGCGCCACGCCTCAGGAAAGTCTCCGCTGGCGGCCCGAGCGCGGCGCATCGGCCCGCGGAGCCCCAGCAGCATGCCGAGCACGAACACACCCGCGCCGACGAGCACGCCCGCCATAGCCCCGGCACTCCGCGCCACGAGCGCGCCCGCGAGGGCGGCGCCCATCGCGCTCCAGAGCGCGGGGAGGAGCCAGTCGGAAGGTTTGGTGGCGCTCGGCATCGGGGCGGTACGCTACAAACGGCGTCCGCGGTTTCGACAGCCGGCAAAGCCGGGCCTCTGGCGAGGGCGTCCCACGCCAGAGGCCCGCAGTTCTACCGAACGACGGTAAACCGCTGCACGCTCACCGCGTCGCCCGCGACCAGCCGGGCGACGTAGACCCCGGGCGCGAGCCCGTTCAGGTCCAGACGCGCCTCGTGGCGGCCGGCGGCGTGCGGGCCTCTGGCGAGCACGGCGACATCGCGGCCGAGGGCGTCGTAGACGGCGAGGGAGACGTCCGCCGCCAGAGGCACGGCGTAGCCGAGCGTCACGGCGCCTCGCGCGGGGTTGGGCGACGGCGCTAGGAGCGCGAGCGTCGTCGGCGTCGGCTCAGGGGCACCGGAGGTCGCGAAGCCCGGCGTGAGGCGGAGCGCGAAGCGCGAGCCGGTGCTGACGGCGTCGCCAGCGGCGGACTCTCCGCCGAACACCTGCGTGTCAGGCGTGGGGCCGAGAAGGCCGAGGCCCGCCGGGCGAAGACCGCTCGCGCCCTCGGGCACGATCACCTCGAAGGCGTACTCGCCGCCGTCGTTCAGCGCGAGGCTCGTCTGCCTCTGGCGGTCGAGAAGGGTGGCCGTCCAGCCCTCGGGCAGCGCGCCCGTCCAGCCGAGCCGGAGCGAGAGTGGGCCCGCGCCGTGGCCCTCGGCCGCGATCTCCAGCGGGATCTCGATCTCACCGTCCGTCTGGGGCAGCGCGTTCAGCGCCAGAGGCACATCAGACCCGACGCCGCGCGTGCTCAGCACCGTCCGCGGCCACGCCACCGGCGCGAGGCGGATGGCATCGAGCACGTCCTCACCGAGAGAGGCCTCTGGCGAGACCGCGACAAACGTCGCCGAAACGGCCGAGCCGTCTAGCGAGAGCTCGAAGCGGAGCGGCGCGGGCTCGTCGGCCGCTTTCTCGGCGCCAGAGGCGCCCTTGCCGTACACGTCTGGACTCGGCTCCACGACCGAGGCCACCGGCGCCGTCAGCGTTGGGGAGCCGGCGACGGCCTTAGCGAAGAAACCCTGGAACGCCGGGACGACCCCACCGGGCAAGTCCCCCCCGATGTCCGCCGTCCACGTCCGGTAGTCCCCCCCGAAGTAGTTCGGGTCGAGGACGTAGATCGTCGGCGTGAGCCCGCCGCCGCGGACGGTCTCGTCCCAGTCCATGCCGGCCGTGAGAGGGTTCCCCAGCAGGTTCCACCCCTCCTGGTAGCTCGGCACGCCGGGGTTGTTCGTGTAGCTCAGAACGGACCCCGGGTAGGTAAACGGCGCCCCGGCGTTGGGGAGATCACGGCTGGGAACGGTGATCGACTTGGGGAAGCCGCCCTGGATGCCAGTGACATCGAGGTTGTCGTCCTCGTACACGAACACGTAGACGCCCGTGCCGCGGGGCCACGTCGCGTCCTGATCGGTGAGGCACATGTAGCCGCCCTCGAAGCTCGCCGCGGTCTCGTCATAGGTGTACGCGGAGCAACCGCCAGAGGGCCGGTCGGAGCCGTCGAAGCCCTGGGTCCACAGCGGCGCGAGGAGTTGGTCGTAGGCGCTTCCGGTGGGGAGCGCGAGCGCGCGGTACGCCTGCTGTCCGGTCAGGAGCAGGTTCGGGCGCGTCACCGTCAGCGTCGCGCTGGCCGTGCCGCTCGTGCCGGCAGAGGAGGACAGCGCCCCGCTCGTGTTGTCGTAGACGCCCTCCGCGGCGGACGTGACATCCACGCGTACCGTACAGCTTGCCGCAGCCGGAACGCTCGCGCCGCTGAGCGAGACCGTCCCCGCGCCGGCCACGGCCGTGAGCGTCCCGCCGGTGCAGGTCGTGCTCGCCGCTGGCGTGGCCGCGACGACCAGCCCCGCGGGGAAGTTGTCGGTAAAGGCGAGGGCCGTGGCCGCGGCGCCAGAGGCCGCGTTGTCGATCGTGAACGTGAGCGTGCTGCTCTCGTCGATCTCGATCGCCTCTGGCGAGAACGCCTTGGAGAACGCGGGTACGATCGCGGCCGGGTCGGTGACGACCAGCCGCGCGATGGCGGGCTGAGCAACGGCCCCGCCGCTGCCGTTGAGCGTGCTCGTGACGTTGGTGTACGTGTTCGGAGCGGCTCCAGCGGGGACGGCGAGCGTCACGTCGAAGGTGCAGCTCGCGCCCGGATTGAGCGTGCCGCCGGTAAAGATGAGGAAGGTGGTGCCAGTGATGCTGGACCCGCTTCCGCAGACGTCGTTGAGCGTCCCGCTCGTCGAGGCCAGGCCGCTCAGCATGGAGCCGAGGTTGTCCGTAAAGAAGAGGTTCGCCTGAGCCGCGGAGGCGCTGGCGTTCTCAATCGTGAACGCCAGCGTGACCGTACCGCCCGGCAGGACGGGGCCGTCGAACGCCTTCGAGAAGAGGACCGGCGAGACGAAGAGGTCGCCAGAGGCCGACGCCCCCGTAACGGCGGAGCCGCCGACCTGCGCGGTGACGGGGCCAGTGGTGTTGGTGTAGGTGCCGGTCGCAGCCCCGGCGGGCACGCTCACGTCCACGCGGAACGTGCACTCCTCCCCTGCGGTGAGGGCGCCGCCAGAGTACGCGAGGGTGCTGCCTCCGTCGGCGGAGGAGAGCGTACCGCCGCATGCGGAAACGGGGAGGCCTGTGGCCACGAGGCCCGGCAGCGCAGCGCCGAGGTCATCGGTAAAGGCGATCGCGGTGGCACCGGCTGGGGCTTCTTCGCCGTAGCGGAGTGTGAACTGGAGCGGCGTCGAGGTCCCGGGCCGTGCTGGGCTGTCGGGGAAGCTTTTGGTGAGGACCGGCGTCTCGATGACCGCTAGGTCGTCGGCCGCTGGCGCGCCGCTCACGCTCGCGCCGCCCACCGTTCCCGTGATGCGGCTCGATACGACGGCGTAGCTCCCCCCCGGCAAGGTGTCCGGGAGTTCGATCCCCACATCGAACGTGCACGAGCCGCTGGCGGGAAGATTCGCCCCCGTCACGGCGAGTTGCAACGGACCAGAAGAGGGCGCCTGCTGGGGGAAGATCGTGGAGCCGGGCCCGCAGAAACCGTTCGGGGGAAGCGTGAGGCGCCCGGCATCGGATATCGCCAGGAATGGGAGCGGGTCGGTAAAGGCGAGGTCCGTCGCGCCAGAGGTGGCGCTAGTGTTGGTGATGCCGAACCGCAGCGTGACCGACGCGCCAGGCGAGGCGGGGTCGTTGATGAACGACTGCGTCAGGAGCGGGACCGACGAGACGATGAGGTCGTCCGACGCTTCGAGCCCGACGACGGGGCGAGACCCGGCGTCGCCCGTCACGGCGCTCGTGGAGATGGTGTACGTGCCCGGAGCGGCGCCGGCCGGAATTTGGAGCGTAGCGCCGAACGTGCAGGTCCCTTCCGGAGCCAGGACGCCGCCCGTGAGCGTGAGCACGCCAGAGGCCTGGGTGAGTTGGGAGCCCGCGCCGCACACGTCGCTCTGCGGGAGGTCTACGGCCGCGAGGCCGGGCAACGCTGCGTCGAGGTCTTCCGTGAACGAGAGGTTCGTCACAGACTCGGTCCGGTTCAGGTTGCGCAGCGTGAACTGGAGCCCCACAGTGCCGCCGGGAGGCGTCGGGTCGTCCGTAAAGGACGCCGTAAGCGCCAGCGCGCCGGTGACAACAGTGAGGCGTGCGCCGGCCCTGCCGGAGGAGAGCGACTGAAACGTGGAGGCCGACGTAGTGGTGAGGTCGCTCGTGACGTTGTCCAGGCTGCCGACCGATCCGCCGATCACGTCCACGCTGATCGTACACGTCGCGCCAGAGGCCAGGGCCTGGTTCGTGAAGTCAGCGTACGCGATGCGGCTCGCCCCTGGCGTTGCGTCCAACGGCGCGAGGCCCGAGGGGCACGTGGAGACCGCGTTTGAGGGGTCAGCGATCGTCATGCCCGATGGCAGGTCATCGCTGAAGTTCATGTTGAACACCTGCCCAGCGTTCGCGCTGTTGTCGATCGTGAACGTCAGGCGGCTGCGGCCCTGAAAGGGAACGGTTGCAGGCGAGAAGCTCTTGCTGAAGCCCGGCCGGTCCGTCGAGACGGTGAGGTCGTCGGACGCGGTCCCGCTGTTGCCCTCGCTTGACGTGAGGTCGCCGGAGATGTTGGTGTATGTGCTGGGCACCGAGGCCGTCACGTTGACCGTCACGGTGCACACGCTCCCTCCTGCCACCACGCCGCCCGAAAACGTGATGGTGCCCCCTCCTTCAGGCGCGGACAGTGAGGCCAGCGCCCGTCCATCGGCACACGTCGTCGAGGCGGCCGCTGGCGTGGCGACCGAGACGCCGGCAGGTAGCACGTCCGTGAACGCGAGGTCCGTGACCGGGGTCGACGCGCTCACGCCAGAGGCGTCGACGGTAAAGGTGAGCGTGCTGACGCTCCCCGGGCCAATCACGTCGGGGCTGAAGGCTTTGGAGAACGCCGGCTGCGCCTGCACGGCGGGGGCCAGCGCGACCATCGCGACAAAGAGGACGAGGGATCGCATGAGACGCAGAGGGGTGAATCGGTCGCCGTCGGCGGAGCAGAAAGAGAACACAGAGGGCGGGATCAAGAGCGTGTGGGGGCCGGCGATACGGCGTGGCGGACCACGCGCGTACTACCTCGTCGTCTTAGCGCACAACCTGGAGTTGGCGGCTCATCCGCTCCCCGTCCACGTCGAGCACGTAGACGTAGGTGCCGGGCGCGAGGCCGCTGGCGTCGACGGTGACGCGGTGCGTGCCCGCCGCCGCGACGCCCTCGTAGAGGGACGAGACCTCGCGTCCGCGCACGTCGTAGAGCGTGAGAACGGCCACGGCCTCTCGCGAGAGCGTGAACGTGATCCGCGCCGTCTGGCCCACGGGGTTCGGCATGGTGGCGCCGAGCACGGGCCGCTCGCCAGAGGCGGCGGGCGCCTCGTCGGTCTCGGCCTTCGCCAGAGGCGCCTCGGCGGCGGGCACGTCGGCGAGGGGCGTTCCAGGACGGGCGCTGAGATCGCGGCCGTCGGCGGTGACCGTAGCTGGACCGGCGTCCGCTTCTCGCTTGGAAGAGGCGACAGGCGCGTCACGGCCGTCAGGGAAGACGTTCACGGCCTGAAAGCGCGTGATGGTGGGCACGGCGCCATCGCGACCCATGTCCAACCCCGCGTCGTAGCTGACATAGACGGCGCGTGGGTCGATGCTAGGCCCCGGGGCGGCCTTGTCCTGATCCGACACTCGCGAGCCAGTCAGTGTCCGGCCGTCGCGCGCCAGGGTGGGACGGAGGGGTGCAGCGCCCGGGACGTCCTGATCAGACGACGGTTTGGCTTCGAGGATCACGCGTTCGGCGGGGATGAGCTCTCCGGGGGCGTCGGCGTCGGAGGGTGCGCGCCTCTGGGCGTCGGCCGAGGGCGCGGCGGCAACCACGGCGAGGGCGAGGCCGGCAAGGGCGTATGTGAAGTGCTTCATATGTCTACTGGTCGCGCGCGGCGAGTTCGGAGACGAGGCGCTCAAGCTCGGCGATGCGCTCGCGCAGTTCGTCGTTCTCCGCCGCGAGGGCCTGAATCGACGCCATCGCGACGCCGTCCGCGTCGGCCATAGAGATGGAGGTGTCGTTCACCCCCAGTCCGAAGGCGGCCCGGAAGTCCTGGGACATGGGGCCGAGGTGGCGCACGCTCTCGGCGTCGGCGCGGTAGCGCCAGGTGGTCAACGGGATCTCGCGGACGGCAGAGAGGATCTGCGCGTTGTCGACAGGCAGGAAGTCCGTTTTGAGGTGGACGCTGGAGCTCCCGTTCACCGTCCCCAGCGCGGTCAGGTTGCCTGCGTCGTCAAGGGTGAGGAGCGTCTCGTCATCGCCGGGGTCGCCCGCGGCGTTGGTATCCACTACCTGGAACGGAGCGCTGCCCGCGTAGTCGGCCGAGAGCTCCAGGCGTCCACTTCCCAGGATGTCGCCGCCTGCGCTCAAGTCCCCGCTGGCGCTCACGCTAGAGGCGGCGAGCGTGCCGCTAAAGGCGCCGTTGCCCGCTACCGTGAGCCGCTCTGTGGGCGCCGCAGTGCCTAAGCCGATGTCGCCTCCCGAGGCGATGTAGAGCGTGTTGGTGGGCGCTCCGGGACGGATGCGGAACGGCAATGCCGAGCCGTTGGTGACATCGCGGACGAAGAAGTTGGACTCGTTGCCCGCCATGTCCCACGCCTGTGGAGACCAGCCCGCCGTGCCGTTCTGCTCCAACCGGATGCTCGGGGTGTCGCCGTCGGCGACGTGGAGTTCGAGAACGGGGGTGGCCGTTCCCAGGCCGACGTTGCCGCCCGAGCTCCCGATAACCAGGGCGTTCGCGCCCGCACCCGCGTCGATTCGGAAGGGCCTCGTCCCCGCCGTCGCGTCGTCGATGCCGAAGTAGCTCGCGCCTCCGTTGGCGGAATCGTTGATCTGGATGCGCCAGTCGTTGCGGGGGAATGCGGCGGAGCTGCTCGTGTCGTCGAAGTGGATCCGGAGGTTGTTCTCCTTGTACCGCTGCGTGTCGAACCCGAACGACTCGGCCGAGGCGCAGTCTACCCCAACGCAGAGGCTGCCCTGGATCGTGACGTCTTGCGCGTGGACGATCACCATCGCGGCGTCCTGAACGCTCGCGGCGCCCTCCACCCACGCGAACCGCCCTTCCTGGACGATGACCTCGTGCTCGTGGTCGAGTTCAGAGAGAACGGCCTGGTAGGCGTACTCGCCGTCTGGCAGCCCGAGTGACGCGAGGTCAAGCGACGGCGTCTCCGCGCCCGCGAATGCCCGCATCACGACGATGCCCTCCGGCCCGGAGATCTCGAGCGTGAGGTGCCCCACGGTAACGAGTGGGGTCCACGCGATGCGGCCGTCCTCTACGCTGACGCGCAGCGGCGGCGGATCGTCGGAGAGGGGTGCAGCGGACGCGACCGATCCAGCGAAGACGACGATAGCCAGCGCAAGGGCGGAGGCCAGGGAAAACGGACGGGGCATGACAGGCATGGCTGGGGGAAGAAGCCGGGCGTCCCGGCATTCACACCTTACGAGCCAGGACGTTACCAAACCCCATTTTCTCACCTCTGCCTGCACATCGTTTCAGGCAGAAGCCGTTCGGTAACAAGAGCCTGTGGCCAAGCCCGTCCTCCACAGCGGCGCCCACCCGGCCTCTGGCGAGCCGCGCGCCGCGCAAGAGGCCCTGACGCATGGGCCTGTAGAGCTCTGCCCAGGCCTCTGGCGCGGTAATCGGTCGCGCATCGGCGGCGCAACGCCTCGAGTGGGTCCCGCGCCAGAGGCCGAGTCAAGATGCCGTGGAGTTGAGATAGGAGGCGAAAAGCCCCCGGCGCTCTATTTGGATCTAGTCTAAATTAAAGCTCCCGCGCCTCCTCAGAGCTCATCTGGAGGCCTTTGCTCACTCTGTCTCTTCGACGATGCCGTTCCTGCGCCTCCCTCTCGGCCTGCTAGTCCTCTCTGCTTTCCTCACACTCAGCGCCTCCGCGCAGACCGGCTCTCTGGCGGGCCGTGTCGTTGACGGCAACGGGTTTGGCGTCGCCGACGCCGTTGTTCTCGCGACGGACCAGACGGGCGGCGTCAGCCGAAGCGGAGTGACCGCGCCGGATGGCGTCTATGAGATCGCGGACCTCGCTCCGGGAGCCTATGCCATTGAGGCCCACATTGACGGCGCGCCTAGCGGCTGGACCAGCATCGCGACCATTGTCGCCGGTCAGGCCACGGCGCTCGATGTGCGCTTGGATCTCTACCTCCTCCGCGAGTCCGTGACCGTGACCGCGAGCGCGACAAACGCCGACGTCGACGCCGAGGAGATCGAGCGCTGGCAGGCCAACGACCTCGCGGACGTGTTCCGAACGATCCCGTCGGTCTCGGTCGGCGGCTCGCTCGGGCTCGCGCAGAAGATCTACCTCCGGGGCCTGGAAGACACCCAGCTCAACGTCAACGTTGACGGCGCTCAGCTGACCGGGACGCTGTTCCACCACATCGGCCGCGTCCAGATCGAGCCCGAGCTCTTGGAAGAGGTCGAAGTCCAGGCCGGGGCCGGCGAGGCGACCGCCGGGTTCGGCGCCATCGGCGGGGCCATCCGGTTCCGCACAAAGGACGCCGACGACCTGCTCGCGCCGGGCCGCCGCGTGGGCGCTCTCGCGAAGGGAAGCGTGTTCACCAACGAGGGCTACAAAACGAGCCTGAGCGCGTTCGGCCGCGTGACCGACGGATGGAGCGTACTCGGATCGGCCATCTACGTCGACCGCGGCACGCTGACCGATGGCGGCGGCGCCGAACTGTTCGGGACAGCGGCCGACCAGTTCCTCGGCTTCGCCAAGGTCACCGGTGCCATCACGGCACGCCAGAGGCTCACGCTGAGCTACGAGCACCGCGACGAGGATGGCGAGTTCGGCGCCCGTCCCAACTGGCCGGTCCTCGAGGGCGAGCCGCTCTTCGCCGGCGATGCCGGGCGGCGGACGGCCGTCGCCAACTACCTCGTGGACGCCGGGCCTCTGGCGTTTATCGAGGCGACCGCCTACGCCACCCGGGCCCAGTTCGAGCAGGACCGGAGCGACCGGTGGGGGCTCTACGGTGCCGACACCGACACGTACGGGTTCGACCTTCGCAACACGAGCTCATTCGGAGCCAACGAGCTGATCTACGGCGTCGAGGGCCGGTTCGACCGCGTCGCCAGCGAGTACCGGGCAGATCCCGAGGTGTGGGCCGATTGGGCGTGGGACCCCGAGATCGGCCGTTTCGAGGAGGCCGGCGACCTGTTCGGCGCCTACCTCCAGGGGCACGCTCGCCCCGTCGCGCCGGTCCTCCTGAGCGCCGGCGTCCGCTACGACTCGTACAGCCTCGACCAGGTCACGTACGGCAACCAAACGAGCAGCGACGGCTTCAGCGGGAACGTCGGCGTGCTGTACGAGCCGCACCCGTTTGTCGACCTCACCGCTGGCGTGGCGCAGGCGTTCCGCGGCAAAGAAGTCGGCGACGCCTTTACGCTTGAGCACCGCCCCGGCAGCATCTCCATCGACCCCAACCTGCAGCCGGAGCGCGTGACCAACGCCGAGGCGGGCGCCACGTTCGACAGCGGTCCGTGGTTCGCCTCCGCCGCGGTGTACCGGATGGCGATTGACGACGTGATCTTGGACCAGCTTGGCAACAACCGCGTCGAGGGCCAGGACGCCGTGTTCTACGAGAACGTGGGTGAGCTCACGACCGACGGAATCGAACTCGGGATCGGCTTTGCGAGCGAGCGGTTCCGCGCCCGCCTCTTCTACACGACCTACGACGCCGAGCTCAACGACCACACCGTTGAGGGCTACGAGGAGATCGGCCTGGCGAACGCCTCTGGCGACACGTGGGACCTCTCGCTCCTCTTCGCGCCGACGCGGACCGTCGAGCTGGGGTGGAACACCCGCGTCGTCCAGGACCTCGACGACATCACCGTGCTGTACCGGGCCGTCGAGATCGGCTGGATCGACGCGCTCCAGACCGTCGACAAGCCCGGCTACGCCGTTCACGACCTCGCCGCCCGCTGGTCGCCCCGCCTCGGCGGCGCACTGGGCCGACGCGTCGAACTCGGCCTGACCGTCCGGAACCTCTTCGACGTCCAGTACCGCGACCACGCCAGCGTGGCCGACTACAACGCGATCGCGGGCTGGGAAGGGGTCGCCGGGCTTTACGAGGCCGGCCGCGATATCAGGCTCTCGGTCTCGCTCGGCCTCTAGCCTGCTCAACCCGTCTGGGGCGGTCCCGTCGTGGGGCCGCTCCTGTGCGCCATGAAGCTCCGCCCGGCTCTTCTGCTCTGGCACCGCTGGTTCGGCCTCTTGGCCGCGCTGTGGCTGACCCTGCTCGCGCTGACCGGCTCGGCGATCGTGTACTACGACGAGCTAGACCGGCTCCTCGTCCCGGAGCAACGCACCGTCACTCCCGGCGGCGCGGCCGCCCCGCTGGATTCCGTCGCAGCGGCGGCGACGGCTGGGTACCCCGGCACCTACGCGCGCTTTTTCGATCTCGCCAACCGGCCCGACGAGACCACGCGCGTGTTCCTCGCCGACCGGCCGGATAGCGCGACGCCTCTGGCGCACGAGACGCACGTCTTCGTCGATCCGTACTCCGCCGAGGTGGCCGGCGCGCGAGAAGTGGGGCAGGTCCGCCTCGACCGACAGCACGCCATGGACGTGGTGTACGGGCTCCACGTCGACCTCTTGATGGGACACACGGCGGCGTGGTTGCTCGGCCTGCTGGGGATCCTGTGGGCGCTCGATCACATCGCAGGAGCGGCCCTCGCGCTTCCTCGGTTGTCGAAGTGGAAGCGGAGCTTTGTGGTCAAGTGGAAGGCGGGCGGCTACCGCCGGGACTACGACCTCCACCGGGCGGTCGGCCTCTGGCTCCTGCCCGTCACGCTTATGCTCGCGCTGAGCGGGGCCTACTTCAACTGGTACGACTACGCCGAAGCGGCGGCCTCGACCGTCTCGGAGCTCACGCCGCGCTACCCGTACACGCTTCCAGACCTCGACGCGCCACTTTACGACGCCCCGGTTCCGCTCGACCAGATCGTCGCAGCGGCTGCGGCAGAGGGCAACGGCCGCGGCGTCGACATGATCGGGTACATGCCAGCAAAGGGTGTCTACGAGGCCCGCGTGTTCTCGGTAGATGACATCGACTCGCACGGGCGCCAGCTCGTCACCGTCAGCGCGCAGACCGGCGCGGTGCTGGACAGCCGCCACCAATCGGAAGGGACCGCGGCGGACGCCGTTTTCGCGTGGCAGTACCCGCTCCACTCGGGGAAAGCGTTTGGAGGCATCGGCCGCTTTATCGTCTTCGTGTCGGGGATCGCGGTCGTCGCGCTCAACGTGACAGGGATCACGATCTGGTGGCGCAAGAGGCGATCCCGCAAACCGCGCCGGACCCGCCCCGCGGTCTGACTGGAATCTCCCACGGCGTGAACCGGACAAACGACCTCGTGATACGCCAGAGGCCTCTGGCGCAGTAGTCATTGGCGCCATTGGCGCGCGACCCGACATGGAGCGACTCCGGGACGTTCCGACAAGACCGATGCCTCTGGCACACCCACGGGCGACCAAGAGCTCGCATCTGATGCGCATATGTCCGACGCCTCTGGCGAGAGCAGAGGCCTTTCCAGTGGTGAGCCGTGCGTTTCCAACCGACTCCCGGTCGCGCCGGAACCCTCGCCACGTACGCGAGAACAACCCCGTCGGACGTCTGCGGAACCCGGCGCCAGAGGCCGGGTTGACGGGCGGCTCTAATTTTTGGCAATAACGGATTTTATGAACCCCATCTCCCCCTCGCTCTTCGCCGCCTCCGATCCCGAGCAGTCCATCCCGCTGCTCACGCCGGACGAGGAGCGCGAGATGCACACGTCCGAGCTCCCGGATGACCTCCCCATCCTCGCGCTCCGCAACACGGTCCTGTACCCGGGCGTCGTCCTGCCCATCACAGTCGGGCGCGACGCGAGCCTGAAGCTGGTCAAGGACGCGTATGGCGACGACCGGACGATCGGCGTGGTCGCGCAGAAAAGTGCCGAGACGGAGGACCCAGATCCTGCTGACCTCTACGAGGTGGGCACGGCGGCGACGATCCTCAAGCTGATCAAGATGCCCGACGGCTCCGTCAGCATCGTGATCCAGGGCAAGCGGCGGTTCGACCTCGGCGAGATCACCCAGACCGACCCCTACTTCCGCGCGAAGGTCTCCCCCATCGAAGAGGAAGACCCGGCCGAGGACGATGAGGCAGAGCTCTCCGCGCGCGTGCGGAGCATCAAGGAGCTCGCGGTGCAGATCGTCAACATGAGCCCCAACCTCCCCAGCGAGGCGGCCTACGCGATCCGCAACATCGAGAGCCCCGGCTTTCTCGTCCACTTTATCGCGAGCAACCTCCAGATCGACGTCGAGAAAAAGCAGGAGTTGCTGGAAACGCTGCCGCTCTTGGAGCGCGCGGCGCTCGTCCTGGAGCACCTGGAGCAGGAGATCCGCGTGCTGGAGATCAGCGAGGAGATCCGCTCCAAGGTCAAGACCGACGTGGACCAGCAGCAGCGGGAGTTTTTCCTGCGCCAGCAGCTCAAAGCCATCCAGGACGAACTGGGCGACGGCGAGGGCGGCGGCGTGGAGGCGGCCGAGCTGCGCCAGAGGCTGGACGAAAAGCGGGACGATCTACCAGAGACGGTGATCGAGGCCGTGGAAAAGGAGCTCACCAAGCTGGGCCGCACGAACCCCGCGAGCCCGGAATACTCGGTCGTCCGCAACTACGTGGAGACGATCCTGGACCTTCCGTGGCAGCACGTGTCCGAGGACTCGCTGGACATCGCGAAAGCGCGCGAAGTCCTCGACGAGGACCACTACGGGCTGGATGACGTCAAAAAGCGCATTCTGGAGTACCTCGCCGTTCTCAAGCTCAAGGGCGAGCGCGACGGCGAGAGCGTCAGCCGCGCTCCCATCCTCTGCTTCTACGGCCCTCCCGGAGTCGGCAAAACGTCGCTCGGCAAGAGCATCGCTCGCTCCCTCGGGCGCGAGTTCGTGCGCATGAGCCTGGGCGGTGTGCGTGACGAGGCCGAGATCCGCGGCCACAGGCGCACCTACATCGGGTCCATGCCCGGCCGCATCCTGCAGAGCCTCAAGAAGGCCGGCACAAGCAACCCCGTGTTCATGCTGGACGAGGTGGACAAGCTGGGCTCCGACTTCCGCGGCGACCCCTCTTCCGCCCTGCTCGAAGTCCTCGACCCGGAGCAGAACGACGCGTTCAACGACCACTACATGGAGTTGGACTATGACCTCTCCAAGGTCATGTTCATCGCCACGGCCAACTACCTCGAGAACATCCCGGCGCCGCTGCGCGACCGGATGGAGATCATCGAAATCACCGGTTACACGCTGGGTGAGAAGCGCCAGATCGCGAAGCAGTACCTCGTCCCTCGCCAGACCGAACGCAACGGCCTAAACGACGATCAGCTCACGATTGAGACCGACGCCTTGGACCTCCTGATCGAGGGTTACACCCGCGAGAGCGGCGTGCGCCAACTGGAGCGGACCATCGGCGGCGTGGCCCGCGGCGTGGCCGTCAAGGTGGCCTCTGGCGAGAGCGAGCACGAGACCGTGGAGGTGGACGATGTCAAGGAGTACCTCGGCGCGCGGAAGTTCTTCAATGAGACCGCCGAGCGGACCGAAGTCCCCGGCGTGGCCACAGGCCTGGCGTGGACGCCCGTCGGCGGCGACATCCTGTTCATCGAAGCCTCTGCCTCTCGCGGGAATGGCAAGATGACGCTCACCGGCAAGCTGGGCGACGTGATGCGCGAGAGCGCGCAAGCCGCTCAGTCCTGGGTCCGCGCCCACGCCGACGACCTGGGCATCCCGCCAGAGGCCTTCCGCTACTGGGACCTCCACGTGCACGTGCCGGCGGGCGCCATCCCGAAGGACGGCCCGAGCGCGGGCGTGGCTATGGTGGCAGCGCTCACGAGCATCTACACGCAGCGCCGCGTGCGCCACGACGTAGCGATGACAGGCGAGATCACGCTTCGCGGACTCGTCCTGCCGGTCGGCGGGATCAAAGAAAAGGTCCTGGCCGCGCGTCGCGCGGGCATCGAGACCGTCGTCCTGCCGGAGAAAAACCAGAAAGACGTGGACGAGATCAAGGACGTGGCCGTCGAGGGCCTGGAGGTCAAGTACGTCTCGCGCATCACGGACGCGCTGGACCTGATCCTAGAGCCCGAGGTCATGGAAGACCCCGAGACCCGCTTTGCCGTCTCCGAGCAGGACAAAGCGCTCGCCTCTGGCGCAGCGCCCTCCCCTGATCCCATTGTGATCGCCTCTGGCGAAGAGGAGGACGAAGAGCCCGCGATGGCGCTGTAAGCAAGCCAGCCGTCTGATAGAACCCAAAGAGCCTCTGGCGCGACGATGCGCCAGAGGCTCGGTCATGTTTGGCGCGTCGCCAGCGGCCTCGCGGCTATCGGCCCAGCGCGTACCCGAGCCGGACAACGGGCGCGATGCTGGACCGCACGTCGGTGCCGCCCTGGCGCTCAAACGTCCTGATGGGATCCCAGTCCGAGTAGCGAACGGCCTGCACATCCACGCCGAGCGTGAGCGAAGACGACAGGTGCGTTGCCGCACCGACTTCGAAGCCGTACCGAACGCGCTCGTCGTAATACTGGCCCACGTGCAGCTGTCCGATGATCCCGACGTGCGCATCCGCCAGAGGCCCCGGCAACCACGCCTCTGGCGCGCGAGCCGTCAGCGCCGCACCCGCGGAGTACCCGAGGCGGGGGCTCGTCCGCCCCTCGAAGCAGTCGATGATGCCGCAGGAGGTGTAGTCATACGCCCCTTCGAGTCCGACGCCAAACGATGGCTCGATAGACACGACAGACGCTACAGGAATGCGGCCCCGTATCTCTGCAATGCCCGCCGAGCCTTCGAAGCCGCTAGAGGGCCCCACGCTCAGCGTGACGGCGTCGAACGGGATCGGAATCTGCGCCGTGGCGCCAGAGGCGAGCAACGCCGCGAGGAGTATCAGATAACGCATGGGCCCGGGGTAGGTGACAGCCCAAAATGCGCCTCTGGCGGGACATTTCGCAATCCTCTCGTGTGTGCCCGGGTGCGGGCGCCAGAGGCTCAGTCGGCCAGCGCGGGGTGGCGGTACGTGGCCGCGGCGGCCAGGATGGCCGCGAGCGCGAGCATTCCCGGCGCCAGAAGCGGGCTCGCGCCGCTCACGGCGTCCCAGATCAGCGACGCCAGAGGCTCGTTGGGGGTCACCTCCAGCGCGAACTCGACGTTGCCCTTCGCGTGGAGGACGATGCCCGCCACGCTGCCGAGCACGACCGCGCCGGCGGTCCAGCGCACGGCTCGGATCGAGCGGAGTGAGGGCGCGCGCCACGCCCACGCGGTGGTGAGCAGGCCGAGCCCGATCATCACGAACGGGAGGACCTGGAGCCGGTCCGCGTAGTGCTCCACGAGGAGCAGTTCAGCGCCCGCGGCCCCGAAGGTCAGGGCCGCGGCGCCGAACAGGAAGCGCCGGTAGAAGTGTTCAACCGACGCGGCCATTACTGCGCGAGGTAGACGGCGGCGGCAGTCGCATCGCCCTCGGTCACGACCTCAGCGTAGCGGGCCATAAAGGCCTCTTGCGTGCTGTAGGGCCGGCCCTCGATCAGCGCCGCAGCCTCGGCCTCGCCGACGCCCGGAAGCTGCATCATCGTCTCGATGTCGCTCTCGTCGAAGGAGACGGGCACGTAGACGTAGGAGAGGTAGCCGTCCAGAATCGCGTCGTCGTTGTCGATGTACTTACCGATCTCGCGGCGGAACTGGGCGACGCTCGTCCACGGGCGGTACTCCTCGAACTCGTGCGCCATGCGGTCGCCGACGTCGGGGATGGTCTTGAACTCCTCGTCAGTGGCGGTGTTGAGGTTGAGCGGGGCCGCCGGCGCGGCGGCGGGGGCCTCCATGCCGGGCTCGGCAGGAACGTCGGCGGTCGGGGCCTCTGGCGCGTCGGCGGGCTCAGAGGGCTCGCAGGCCGTCAGGGCGAGGCCGGCGACAAGGGTGAGGGCGAGGAAACGCATAGCGGGTGGATCAGGGGGTGATAAGAAGGTCGAGGATCAGGGCCGTCACGTCGAGCTGGGTCGGCTGCGGGCCGACCGCGCGGGTGACGCGCTCCCGAATCTCGTTGCCAGAGGCGGACGCGTTCGCGACGATCAGAGGAATGATGGAGTCCGAGCGGCTGGCGCTGCCGTGGCCGCTGGCGCCGCCGTCGTGGAAAAAGAAGCGCTCCGCCAGAGGCTGCTCGGCGCCCGAACGCGCGAGAAGGAGGATATCGCCTGCGCGGTGCCCCATCGGGCCATCGGTCAGCCACCCGAGGCGCTCTTCCACCGCGACGAGGTCCGGGCGCGGGTTGCGCGCGAAGTACGCCGTCAGAGACACCGGCTGCCCGTCCACGAGGACTTGGAACGGGACGCTCTCGCCACGGCGCGAGGCGCGAACGAGGACCAAATCGAGCGAGCCCGCGAGCGAGTCGGACGCGGCGAGGGCGCGGGCGACGGGCAGCACGTCGGCGTCCAGGCGCGGCGCGCGCGACCAGTCGCACACGGTGTCGCACGCGGTCTGATCGGCGACGTAGAGGAACGCGGCCGCCTCGTTGACCGCCATCACCACGTCGAAGTCCTCGCCCTTGTCGCCCAGAGAGGGATCGCGCAGCCGGAGCCCGAGGCTGTCCAGCACGGCCGATGTCTTTTCGCGGAGCGACTGCCCCGGCTCCGGGAGCGTGTCCGTGTGCCCGTGGTCGGCCACGACAACGACCCAGAGGTCCTGGAGTGCGCCTCTGGCGCGGTAGGCGTCCAGCACGTTCGCGAGGTCGTCCGCGGTCTCGTCGCGGAGGTAGGCGCGCTGCGCCTCCTCGCCGCCGCCGTGCGCCGCGAGGTCCGGCCCGCCGAAGTAGGCGACCTGGAGGTCCGGGATGCCGTGGCGTTTCATGGACGAGATCACGCCGTCGCTCGCGTCGTCATCCACTTCCTCGAAGACCTCCTCGCCGCCGCCGAAGATGGCCTCGATGGCGCCTTCGATGAGTTCGCCGATGTCGCCCAGGTCAGGCCGCGTGAGCACGTCGGCGCCGCGGTAGACGAAGGCGTTGGCGACGTGGGCGCGGACGTCCGCGCGGTCGTAGAGCGTCGGCGTCTGAATTTGCTCGCCCAGGAAGTCGTCGGTGTAGACGGCCAGGGTCTGCTCAAACGTGCCGACGCTGAGCGGGACCGGCGCGTAGATCCTCAGCGAGTCGCGGTCGAACCACTCGTTGCCGACGACGCCGGTCTCGGCGGGCGGCTTGCCGGTAAAGACGGCCGTCCAGCCCGCGGCGGTCTCGGACGGGAAGACCGAGACCACGTCCTCCGCGCCGTACGCGTGCGCCCACAGCGCGCCTCTGGCGCCAGAGGCCGTCTCGCCAGAGGCCGCGCTGGCGCCGAACAACGCCGAGAGCGCCGGCAGGTCGCCCGCCTCCAGCGCGTCCGTCATCACGTCCGCGCCGACGCCGTCGAGCGCGAGGACGAGCACGCGCGGGCCGCCTCTGGCGGTGCGGAGCGTGTCGCGCAGAATCTCCTCGCTGCCCTCGGTGAACAGCTCGCCGACCTCGTCCAGCGTGCCGGGGCGCGTAAGCGCGCAGCCGGAGAGAAAGAGGGCGGCGAGAAAGAGCAGGGCAGAGTAGCGCATGGGGGGTGGGACGCCAGAGGCCCCGGGTGGCTCCGCTTCCGGCGTCAAACTGTGGCGAGCTTCACGATCCCCCCTCTGGCGCCCCATGCCCGCCGACGTCCGCCGCTTCCGCCCGCGCTTCCCGCTCGACCTCGTCATCGCCTTCGCGCGGGACCTCATGGGCGGCTCGCGCCGCATGGACGCCGTCGGCGGCGACGCCGTCTGGGCCGGGCGCGGCGCGACGGGCGTGCTGTGGCTCCGCCACCCGGACCTCGTCCGGGCGCTCCTGATCGAGAACAACGCCGACGTGACCAAGGCGCGCGGGATGCGCATCCTGAGCCTGCTCGTCGGCGACGGGCTGCTGGCCTCCGAGGTGCCCAAGCACACGCGCCAGAGGCGGCTCGTGCTGCCGGCCTTCCACCACGCGCGGCTCCGCGCCTACGGCGAGGTGATGACGCGGCGGAGCGCCGAGACCGCCGGCCTCTGGCGCGACGGCGAGGCCGTGGACGTGAGCGAAGCCATGAACCGGCTGGCCCTCGCGATTGCCGGCGAGACGCTATTCGGCTCCGGCCTGGAGGCCGACGCGGCGCAGATCTCCGACGCCCTCGAAGAGTCCATGGCGGCGTTCGACAAGGCGCAGTTCCCCCTCGCGGACAAGCTCCTCGCGCTCCCGCTTCCCAACGTGCTCCGCGGCAAACGCGCCCGCGCCACGGTCGACGAAGTGGTGTACCGCCTTATCCGCCAGAGGCGGGCCGAGGCCTCTGGCGCGATGGGCGACGGCGCGCCGCCAGAGGCAAACACGCCGGGAGGCACGCGGCAGGACCTGCTCCAGATGCTGCTCGACGCGCAGGACGAGGAGACCGGCGCGGGCATGACCGACGAGGAGGTCCGCGACGAGGCCGTGACGTTGCTCATGGCCGGGCACGAGACGACCGCCAACGCGCTCGCGTGGACGTGGACGCTTCTCGCCCTACACCCCGAGGCCGAGGCCGCGCTCCACGCCGAGGTCGACGCGCTAAACGCGGACCCGACGTTCGACGACCTCCGCGCGCTGCCGGTCACGCGCAACGTGTTCGCCGAGTCCATGCGGCTCATGCCGCCGGCGTGGATCTTCTCGCGAGAGGCCGCGCACGACTTCCGCCTTGCGGGCGAGGTCCCCGTCCCGAAGGGGACCATGATCCTCGTCGCGCCCTACTTCCTCCACCGCGATGCGCGCTTCTGGGACGAGCCTCTGGCGTTCCGCCCCGAGCGGTTCGCGCCAGAGGCCAAAAGCGGGCGCCACAAGTTCGCCTACCTCCCGTTCTCGTTCGGCAAGCGCGGGTGCATCGGCGAGCCGTTCGCGTGGGCCGAAGGCGTCCTCGCCCTCGCGACGATCGCGCGCCGCTGGCGGCTCGCGCTCCCGGGGCCGCCGCCCGCCCCGCACGCCTCGGTCACGCTCCGCGCCGCCGACCTCGAAATGATCGCTCACGCACGTTCTAGGGTGTGACACAGGGGTGACGGCTCGGGGCGCGATCCTGCCAGCAGCCCCCACCCCGCTGCCCCGATGATCGACGTCTCCGCCCTTCGCCCCGACTCGACCTCCGCCGCCGACTTCGTGCTCGGCGTGCTCGCCGCCTCGTCGGAGGCGCCCTTCGGTACGCTCGGGTGGCCCGAGATCAACCGCCTCGCCGCCCGCTGGCTCCGCCCCACCGGCGAGGGCGCGGACACGACGCGCGTCGGGCACGCCCTCGTGTTGGAGATGGCCGCCGAGGGCTTGGTAGAGGCCGAGACGACGACCGCCGCCGACGGCTCCGAGATGGTGGAGCGCGTGGTGCACCCGCGCTTTTTCGGCGTTGAGGCCGCGCGGCGCTTAGCAGCCTAGCGCCAGAGGCCTCTGGCGCAACCTTTGGCCGTTCGTGCCGTGTGGAGGGGTTCACCCGTCCGTCCGCCGTGCTCGCGATCCAAACCCGGGGCCTCGCCAAGACCTACTCCGGCCGCCCCCCCGTCGTCGCCCTCCGCCCGCTGGACCTGGACGTGCAGCCCGGCGAGATCTTCGGCCTCCTCGGCCCCAACGGCGCGGGCAAGACCACGCTCGTCAAGCTGCTGCTCGGCATCGTGCACCCCACCGAGGGCGAGGCGTCGATGTTCGGCACGAGTGTCACCGAGCCTCTGGCGCGGAAGCCGGTGGGCTTCCTTCCCGAGAACCACCGCTTCCCGGACTACCTCACGGCGCGCCAGACCCTGGACCTCTTCGCGCGCATGGCCGGCGCGGACAGCGCGCGCGCCCCGGCTCTGCTGGAAAAGGTGCGCCTCGCGGGTGCCGCGGACCGGAAGGTCAAGACGTTCTCCAAGGGCATGATGCAGCGGCTCGGCATTGCCCAGGCGCTTATGGCCGGCCCCAAGCTCGTCTTCCTAGATGAGCCCACCGACGGCGTGGACCCGGTCGGCCGGCGCGAGATCCGGGACCTCCTGCTGGAGCTCGCCGCCGAGGGCGTGACGCTGTTTCTCAACTCGCACCTGCTCAGCGAGATCGAGCGCGTCTGCACGCGCGTCGCCATCATGAAAGAGGGTGAGATCGTGCGCGACGGGACCGTCGAGGCGCTGACCCAAACGGGCCGCCTCTGGCGCCTGCGCGCGACGCCCATTCCCGAATCCGTGGCCCACACCATCGGCGGCACGCTGCAGCCCGACCCGGCGCCCATCCTCTCGCCAGAGGCCTCTGCGGCCGCCGCCTCTGGCGAGACGCCGCTGCGCGGCTACACCCTCGCCGCACCCGACCGCGCCGCCCTCAACACCGCGTTGGACGCGATGCGAGCCTCTGGCGTCGAGATCGAGGCCGTGGAGCCGCTTCGGCAATCGCTGGAAGACCTCTTCGTCGAGGTTGTGAGCGAGCCCTCCGGCGCGCCCGTAGCCGACTCCCTGTAGCCTCTGGCGCCAGAGGCCTCCTCTGTCCCACCGCTTTCGGACCATCAGCCTCTCTGGCTTCCCCTCCTCTATGCTCGGCGTCCTCCTCCTCACCCTCCGCGAGCTCCGCGCCAAGTGGATCGTCGTGGGCCTGTTCGTCATCGCGACGGTGATCTGGGGCACGATGGCCCTCGCGCTGCAGTTGGATGTCGTGGACGGCTCGCTCGCGGGCGCCCGCATCTTCGGCGACGAGGCCATCGGTGAGGAGATCCAGCGCGAGATGACGACGAGCGGCCCGCCCGTGGCGGATTCGCTCGCCTCTCCCGCGGCGGACTCGTCCGCGGCGCCTCTGGCGGCCGACTCGGCCGCGGCCCCCACGCGGGCGCCATACGCGGACGCGCCAGAGGCTCAACCGGCCTCTGGCGGCGATGGCGCCACCATGTTCGGCGCCACGTCCCTTCTGGAGAGCATCGCGTTTACGGGTCAGGTGTTCGTGGCCGGCGCGGCGTACTGGGTCGGGATCCTGCTCGCGCTGTTCGCGACGGGCGGGCTCGTGGCGTCGTTGCTCTCGCGCGGCGAGGTGGACCTCCTGCTTTCCAAGCCGCTCTCGCGCAGTCAGATCCTGATGGGGCGGCTGGGCGGCGTGTGGCTCGTGGCGCTGGCGCTGTTGACGTACCTCATCACGTCCGTCTGGCTCGTGATGTCGATCAAGACCGGCGTCTGGCACCCCCGCTTTCTCCTCGCGATCCCGGTCATCTGGGGCATGTTCGCGGTCCTCTACTCTGTCGTGACGCTCGTCAGCGTGACGACGGGCAGCGCCGCGCTCTCGCTGATGACGGTGCTCGCCGTGCTCTTCGCGACGCTCGTCCTCTCCGTCGAGGCGCTCGACACGCAGGTGGCCGCCGCGTGGCGCCCACTCATCGTCGGGCTGCGGCATGCGCTTCCCCGCTTCCCCGCCGTCGGCGTCCAACTGGTGCCGAAACTCGCGGGAGCCGAGCCCGTAGCGGGCCTCGGCGCCTTCGGTGCATCTCTCGGGATCGGCGCCCTCCTCTACGCTCTCGCGTTCTGGCGCTTCGCGCGCCGGGACTTCTGACCTCCGCGCCTCTGGCGCCCGCCTCGCCAGAGGCCCACCGTCCGCCCTCTGGCGCTCACCCCCGCTTTCCATGCACGCACACCGTTTCTCGCGCCGGTTCGCCCTGGCTGCGCTCCCCGTATCGCTTGCGCTCCTGATCGCGGGCGCGTTCCTGGCGGGCTGCCAGGATTCCGTTTCCGCCGCCGGCGGCCCCGTCTCGCTCCAGACGACGGAGGCCCTGGACGTTCTCCCCGCCAACGCGGCGATGGTCGGCATGATCGACTTCGAGTCGGCGCGCGCGAACGGCGCGTTGGACAGCATGATGGAGGGCGAGATGAGCCCCTTCGGCGCCAACGGCTCCTCCGAAATGGACGAGTTCATCCGCCTGACCGGCTTCGACCCCGCGACCGACATCGAGCGCGTGTACGTGGCCGGCTCGCCAGAGGCCGAGACCGGCGCCCTCGTCGTGTACGCCCGCTTTGACCGCGAGCGGATCGAGCGCGCGATTGAGAGCGAGGCGCCCGACGAGGCCGAGCTGACGCGGACCGAGATCGAAGGCGTCCCCGCGTGGATCGCTGTCGAGGAGGAGGGCGAGGCCTTCGCCTTCGCGCTCCCCAACGACCGCATGATGATGGCCGGGACCGAGAGCGCCGTCCGCGAGATGCTCGCCCGGCACGCCAGCGGCCAGAAGGGGCTCTCCTCGGACGCCAGCATGATCGCGCTCGTCGAGAAAGCGCGCTACCCCGACGGCGCCTGGTTCGTCGTCCGCGGCATCGACGCGCCAGAGGCACCGGCCGCCAGCGCCTCTGGCGACGGCGCGATGGGCCAGCTCGGCAGCCTCGCCGAGAACCTCGTGATGTCGATCGGCTTCCAGAGCAACGGCATGGACGTGGACGCGTACATCGTGCCCCGCGCCGGCGCCGCCGCGAGCGACGTGGCCGACGTGACGCGCGCCGCCGTTTCCGCCATGCGCATGCAGGCCAAGGCCGAGCCCGCGATGATGGACGTGTTGGACGCCGTGAAGGTGGACGAGGAAGGCGCCGCCGTCCGCGTGAGCGGCTTTATGCCGCAGTCGCTCATGGCCACAGCCCACGGCTTCTAGCCCGCTGCTCCCGCTTGGTTTGCTCACGCGCCAGAGGCCTCCCCGCCTCTGGCGCGTGGCGTATGGTGCCTCCGTGCGCTCCGAGGCGGAGCCCCCGCCAGAGGCCTCTGGCGAAGGCCAGGTCCGGCACGGCGCTACCTTCGCGGCGATCCACCACGCTTTGCCCCTGGCGCGCCCACCGCGCTGCCGCCAGAGGCCCCACACCCCGCCTGTCTGTGACCGACGTCCCGCTCGACGCCCTGCCTGCCATCCCGCGCCCCGGCCGCGTGCTCCTCACCACGCCCGAGCACTTCGAGGTCGCCTACGTGATCAACCCGCACATGGCGGGCAACATCGGCGACGTGGACCAGACGCGGGCACGTACGCAGTGGGAGGCGCTGCGCGACGTGTACGAGCGTCTCGGCGTGGAAGTGAGCACGCTGGAGGGCGCCAGCGGCCTGCCGGATATGGTGTTCTGCGCCAACCAGACGCTGCCCTACCTCACGCCCGGCGGCGAGCGCGGCGCCGTTCTCAGCCGCATGCACGCACCGCAGCGCAAGGCCGAGGTGGACCACTACGCCGAGTTCTTCCAGGCGCAGGGCTACGAAACGCACGGCCTGGACCCGGACCTGCCCGGCGACTTCGAGGGCATGGGCGACGCGATCTGGCACCCCGGCCGCTACCTCCTCTGGGGTGGCTACGGCTACCGCACGGACCGCGCCGTCTACGAGCGCCTGAGCGACAAGATGGGCTTCCCCGTCGTGCCTCTGGCGCTGACCGACCCCGAGTTCTACCACCTCGACACGTGCTTCTGCCCGCTGGACGAGGACACGGTCCTGATCTACCCCGGCGCGTTCCAGGAGGACGGCCTGGAGGAGATCCGCTCACGCTTTGTCCGCGTGCTGGAAGCGCCAGAGGACGAGTCCCGCGAGCTGTTCGCGTGCAACGCGCACTCCCCGGACGGCCAGCACGTCATCATCCAGCAGGGCTGCACGGTTACGAACGGCCTCTTGCGCGAGGCGGGCTACGAGGTGATCGAGTTGGACACGAGCGAGTACCTGAAGTCGGGCGGGTCCGTCTTCTGCATGAAGGTGATGTTTTGGTAGGAACGGGTACGAGGCACGAGGCACGGGGGACGTCTCCTGCGCTCACTCCTGAGCGTACCCCGCATCCCGTCGTCCCCTGTACCGTATCTGTCGTCATCCCCGCGCTGAACGAGGCCGAGGGCATCGGCGCGACACTCGTGAGCGTCGCGCGCCAGCGGCCGCCCTTCGAGGTCCTCGTCGCCGACGGCGGCTCCACCGACGGCACGCCAGAGGCCGTCGCCCGCGCGATGCCCGAGGCGCGCGTGCTGCGGACCGGCCGGGGACGCGCGGCGCAGATGAACGCCGGAGCCGCCGAGGCCTCTGGCGAGATCCTCCTCTTTCTCCACGCCGACACGCACTTGCCCGAGGGCGCGCTCGACGCCGCGCGCGAAGCGCTCCAGGCAGACGGCGTGGCAGGCGGATGCTTTATGACGCGGTTCGCCGGTCCGGGCGCAGAGAGCGGCTGGATGCGCCTCTGGGAGTCCCCGCTGTGGATGCGCTGGTGGCGCTTCGCCTTTGGTGACCGCGCGCCGTTCTGCACGCGCGAGACCTTCCGCGCCATCGGCGGCTTCCGCGCACAGCCGCTCTTCGAAGACCTCGACTTCGTGCGAGACCTCCGCGCGAGAGGCCGCTGGGTGTTCCTGCCTCTGGCGGTCCAGACCTCGGCGCGGCGCTACGGCGAGCGCGGCGCGCTCGTGCAGCAGCTCCGCAACTTCAGCCTGTGGACGGCCTGGAACGCGGGCGTCTCCCCGGAGCGCCTCGCGCGCTTCTACCCCACACACCGGCCGGCCTCGCCAGAGGCCTCCGGCGAGGGGTAAGGCTGCGTCAAGGCTGCGCAGCGGGCCGTTTGTGTTCCGGGAGCGCTCGCCATACCGTAGCAGGGCCTGCGCGGACGGGCGCTTGTCAGCGCGCCAGCGGCGCCCTTCCCTTCCCCCGTTTCTCCATGAGGACTCGTATCTCCCGACCCGCTTTGCTCATGGCTGGCCTCTCGGCCTGCCTGCTCGCCTCTGGCGCGAGCGCGCAGACGGGGTTCACCCTTGAGGACCCCGTTCTCACCGCCGACGGGGATCTCGTTGCCGTCGAAGGCGCGCCGCTACGTCAGGAGGTATTCGGCCGACTCCTGCTCTCCATCCCGGGCGAAGGCACGTTTATCGTCGGCGACGCGCCGTTCGAGAGCGCGCAAATCGCGGGTGAGTTCGAGGGGCGTCTGCTCGTCTTCGCCATCAACGGCGTCAGCGTTCGCCTGCGGGGGCGCCGCCCGATCCTCGGCGGCACGCGCCGCGACGCGTACGTGCTCGTCGGCCCTGCCGCGACCGAGAGCGGCGCTGCCAGCGTCTCGCTGCTGGACCTCACCCCGCCTCTGGCGACCGAGCGCCCGCGCCCTCCGTCCGATACCGCCGACCTCCGCGAGGAGCGCGCCCAACTCCGCGCCGACCTCGCGCGCCTCACGACCGAACGGGACCTGCAAGCCGACCAGATCGCTCGCCTCGAAGCGCAGGTGGAACGCCTGGACAGCGCCCTCGCCACCGCTCGGACCGAGAGCGCCGATGCCGCAGCCGAGGGCGACGCCGCCAGAGGCGAGATCGCCGCTCTCCGCGAAGCGGCCGACCGAGCCACCACTCGCGCTGAGGCGGCAGAGGCTGCACGCGACGCCGCGCTCGAAGCCGCCGAGGCCTTGCGCACCGCGCCCAACCCCAACGCCGGCGAACTGGCCCGCTTGCGCCGCGAGACCGACCGGCTGGGCGTCCTCCTCGCCGAAGCGACCGCCGAGCGCGACCGACTCGCCCGCGCTTCCGCAGACCTCACCGCCGCTCAGACCCAACTGGACGAGGCGCAAGCCGCTGCCGCCTCTGGCGACGCGCGCATCGCCGCGCTCGAAGCCGACCTCGCCGACGCGCGAGAGGCCCTTGCTCAAACGCAGGCCGACCTGGCTGCCGCGCGCGAGTCCGGGCGCGCCGCCGTAGGGCTGCAGGAAGAGGTAGAGGCCGTGCAGCGCGCGGCGGCCTCGGCCGAGAGCAGACTGGCGGCCTCGGAGGCGCTCCGCCTGGACCTGGAATCCCGCGCCGATAGCCTGGGCGCCGAGACCGAACGCTTGCGCGCCGAGAGGGACGCGCTCCGCACCGAGCGCCAGGCCGCCGCCCAGGCCTCTGGCGCCGAAGCCCGAGAGGCTGTAGAGCAGGCCCGAGCCGAGACTGCCCGCGTTAACGCCGAGCGCGAACGCCTCCAGACCGAACTCGCGCAGGCGCAGGCCAGCCTGCAGCAGGCTACGGTGGGCGCTGCTTCCCAGGACTCGCTCTCGGCTCAAGCCGCGGCTGCGCGAGAGGCTCACCGCCGCACCCAGGAGCAAGCCGACCGCTTGCAAGCCCGCCTCGATTCCGTCCTCACAGACCAGGCTGCCCTTCAGGCCGAGCGCGACGCGCTTCTCGCCGCCAGAGGCAACGCGCAAGCAACGCAGGACGACAGCGCGCTACGGGCCGCCCGCGCTGACGCCGACGCCCTCCGCGCCGAGCGCGACCGGCTTCAGACCGAGGTTCTCGCCCTCCGCGAGGCCGTCCGCCAGAGGCCCGCCGCGCCGCCTCTGGCGTCCGGATCAGACACGCGCGACACTCCCGGCGCCCGCCCTGCAACGGGCGCCGTTTCCCTCCCTGGGTTCGACTTCGACCGGCTCACCAACGCCGACGAGGTGCGCGCGGCGCTCGCCGCGGTGACGTACCCGCCTCTGGCGGCCCAGAACGGCGTCGCGGGAGAAGCCCTCGTCCTGTTCCAGACCGACGATACCGGCGCGGTTATCCGCACCGCCGTTGCCCGCCCGTTGGGCAGCGGGCTCGATGCCGTTGCCGAAGCGCTCGTGCGCGGGATGCGCTTCGTGCCCCCCACCGTGGACGGCCTGCCGACCGGCCTCCGCTCGCAGATCCTAATCCGTTTCGAGGTCTGAGCCGTCCACCGGAGGCATCGCGTGACAGCGCGGCGTTCCGTCGTCTCGGTGCCTAGCGCGAGGTCGCTTCGCGGGCTCTCGCGTCCCATCCGTAGCGAAGCGCGTGCGCCTCTGGCGCCAGAGGCGGACAATCTGAGGGTCACGCCAGTCGGGAGCAGTTTCTCGGGTGAGCCGCACGCATAGGCCGCCCGAACGCGTTACCCTGCGAGAGCCCCCCACGCCCCGTTATGCTCCGGTCCCTGATTCTCGTGCCCGCCCTGCTGATCCTCGCCACTGGCGGATGCAGTGGCTCCACTGCTGGGAGCGCGCCAGAGGTCCGCGCCTCGGCAACCGGCGAGCCGTTCGTGCTCGCACAGGGCGAATCGGTAGAGGTCGCGGGCCACGCGCTCCGGTTCCTCGACGTCGTAGAAGACAGCCGCTGCCCCGAAGGGGTGACGTGCGTGTGGGAGGGACGAGCAAAAGTCCGCCTCTCGGCTTCCACTCCCCAAGGGCTTTCCGCGACGCAGGTTCTGACCTTGCCGTACGCCGCGATGACCGACGAGGACTCGGCGGTCTGGGACGTCGGCGGGGTCGTCGTCGAGCTACTCGACGTGCTCCCGATGAGTGGGCCCGACGACCCGCGCGAGGTGGAGCTCCGCGTGACCGCATCGGCCGAGTAAAACGCCTACCTCTGGCGCCAGAGGCGGCCGGAGGATTTTTCGCCCGCGCCGCTGGCGCGCCCTTCGCGGTGGAACTCAGGCGGTAATGCGGGTTAGGACGGCACCCTCCTCCGCGCACATGTCTCCGCTCGCCTACCTCATCCCCACGTCCCTCCCCATCGGGTGGACGATCCCCCAGACGGACGGCGTGGCGTGGATGAAGGCCGCGCTTGAGCGCAGCAGCGTTTCAGGACCCGAGGCCACGCGCGCCCGCCGCCTCTACGATCTGCTCGGGCGTCAGTCCACGATCGAGAGCCGCGCGACGGCCCTGGAGGACTACACGCATCAGGAGTGGGAGCGCATGGATCTCTTCGCCGAACAGAGCTCCGGCGATGGCGCGCCGCCAGAGGCGGATGGCGGGGCCTCTGGCGCCCGCTCGTGGGCGCACCCAACCTTGGAGGCGCGCATGGACGTGTTCGCACAGACGGCGATCAGCGTGGCGCGAGAGGCCTTCGACGACGCCGAGGCGCCGGACTTTATCGCGCAGGTGAGCTGCACCGGCTACGACAGCCCGACGGCCGTGCAGCGCATCGCGCTGGAACGTGGGTGGCACAACGCCCGCTTGCTCCACATCGGCCACATGGGCTGCTACGCCGCCGTCCCCGCCCTCATGACCGCCGCCGACGCCGTGGCGGCGCTCGCCGCCCGCCGCGTTCCCGCCTCTGGCGAAGCCGACGCGGCGCCAGAGGCCGACGCGCACGCGGCCGTCTACCTCGTCGAGATGTGCACGCTGCACCACCGCGTAGAAGCGACAGCGCCCGAAGCGGTCGTGCAGCAGTGCCTGTTCGCAGATGGCGCGGCGCGCCTGGACGTGCACGCCGCCCGGCCCGATGGCCGCTCGTTCGCACTCCTGGGCCACCGCGAGACGCTGGTCCCGGACTCGCTGAACGAGATGACGTGGGGCCTCGCCGACGGCGCCTTTGCGATGACGCTCTCGCGGCGCGTCCCCGAGTTCATCAAGGCTGGCGTCGGCGACGCCGTTGACGCGTTCCTGTCGGAGCACGGCCTGGCCGTGGACGACATTGACATCGCGGCAATCCACCCGGGAGGCCCGCGTGTGATCGAGGTGACTGCTGACGCGCTCGGCTTTTCCGAACGCCAGACGCGCCACAGCACCGCCGTTCTCCACGCCAGAGGCAACATGTCCTCCACGACGCTGCCGCACATCTGGGAGCGCATCCTCGGCGACGCCGAGGTGGCCTCTGGCGCGCTCGTGCTCTCGCTCGCCTTCGGCCCGGGCCTCACCATCGCCGCCAACCTGCTCCGCGTCGAAGGCTAGCTTCGGCGCGAGAGGTTTTACGAGCACACGGCTGAACGCCGACCGCATTCAGTCATGCCCGAGATCAACAACGCCTTTTACGACGACCTCGGTGAGGCGTGGTTCGAGGGCGATGACCATCCCATCGCGCTGCTCCGCGTCGAGAGCCGGGTCAAGATCGAGTACGTGCTCGACGTGCTGCGCCAGAGGCAGATTGGGCTCGGCGCGGAGATCCTGGATGTCGCCTGCGGCGCCGGGCTCGTCTCGCTGCCTCTTGCGGAGGCGGGCTACTCCGTACAGGGCATCGACATCTCCCCGGGCTCCATCGCCGAAGCGCGGCGCCGCACGCCGGAGGGCCTGGACGCCCGGTTCGCCGTTGGCGACGCCTACGCGCTGGATGTCCCGGACGAGAGCGTGGATGCCGTCCTCCTGCTCGACATGCTGGAGCACGTGGAGCGCCCCGCCGACGCCATCGCGGAAGCCTCGCGCGTGGTGCGCCCGGGAGGAGCCGTGTTCTTCCACACGTTCAACAAAACGCCTCTGGCGTGGGCCCTCGCCGTCCACGGGTTCAAGGTGGTCTCGCCGCGCGGCCCCGAGCACATCCACGTCTACCGCCTGTTCATCCCGCCCGCAGACCTGCGCACGATGCATGCCGACGCGGGACTGGAGGTGCAAGAAGTGAAGGGCGTTCACCCCGTCCCGGACCGCGCCTTTTGGCGCTCGGTCCGCCAGAGGCGCGTGGACCCCGCCTTCGCGTTCAAGATCGGCGGCCCGCCGTGGATCGGCTACCTGGGCTACGCGGTCAAGCGGTAGCTGGGGACTGGGGACTGGGGACTGGGGACTGGGGACTGGGGACTGAATCAAGCTGGCCGGAGCCTCTGGCGCCAGAGGCTAGGGCGTTCCGGTGTAGCGGCGCGGTGCTCTGCGATCTCTTTTCGCCTCTTCTCCGTTCCTCCGCGCGAACCGCTTCCAGGGCTCCCGGTTAACCTCTGGCAGCTTTTCCCTCCCCCTTCCCGAGAAACATGAAAGTCACAGTCGTAGGAGCAGGCAACGTCGGCGCCACCGTCGCCGAGTGCGTCGCCCGCATGGACATCGTCCAGAACATCGCCCTTATTGACATCAACGCGGGCGTCGCCCAGGGCAAGGCCCTGGACTTGATGGAGTCCGCGCCGATCCACGGCTTCGACACCGTGATCGAGGGCGGCGACGACTACTCCATCACGGCGGACTCCGACGTGACGGTCATCACCGCAGGCCTCCCCCGCAAGCCGGGCATGAGCCGCGACGACCTCCTGAAGGTCAACTCGGACATCGTCAGCAGCGTCACGCAGCAGGTCGCGAAGCACTCGCCAAACACGATCATCATCGTCGTCAGCAACCCGCTCGACGTGATGACCTACGTGGCGTACATGGAGAGCGGCTTCCCGAGCGAGCGCGTGATGGGTATGGCCGGCGTGCTGGACACCGCCCGCTACCGCGCCTTCCTCAAGATGGAGACCGGCGCGTCCGTCCGCGACATCAACGCGATGCTCCTCGGCGGCCACGGCGACTCCATGACGCCGCTCCCCCGCTTCACGACCATCGGCTCCCAGCCGGTCACCGACCTCATCTCCGAGTCCCGTCTCGATGAGATCATCGAGCGCACCAAGAAGGGCGGCGGCGAGATCGTCAAGCTCATGGGCACGAGTGCGTGGTACGCGCCGGGCGCCGGAGCCGCGGAGATGGTCGAGGCCATCATCAAGGACTCCAACCGCATCCTCCCCGCCGCGGCGTGGGTCACGGGCCAGTACGGCTTGGAGGACATGTTCATCGGCGTCCCCGTCCGCCTCGGCAAGGGCGGCGTGAAGGAGGTCGTCGAGCTCGACCTCAACGACAAGGAGAAGGCCGACATGAAGGCCTCTGGCGACCACGTCCGCGAGGTCATCGGCGCTTATAAGAACCTGAGCGCGTAGCGCCCCCGCCAGAGGCCCGCGCGATGGGCCTCTGGCGCGACGTGTGCTCTGGCCCCGCGCCAAAAGTCCGGGCGGCTCTCTTCGGAGGGCCGCCCGTTTTTCGTCCGTCTCTGGCGCCAGAGGCGGCACGCGCCAGCGCCAGAGGCGCGGCGGCATAGAAGGCGCGCGACGGTGCGACGGTGTGGGTACACTCCGCCGCCCCTCCCCTTCCCCATGGCTGCTTCCGACTCCGGCTTCACGCCCGCCGCGGGCCGCTTCGGCACCTTCGCGGGCGTGTTCACGCCCAACGTGCTCACCATCCTCGGCATCATCCTCTTCCTGAGGACCGGCTGGGTGGTGGGGCAGGCGGGGCTGGGCGGCGCGCTGATCATCATCCTGCTCGCCAACGCGATCTCGCTTTTGACGGGGCTCTCGCTCTCGTCCATCGCGACGAGCATGAACGTCAAGGCGGGCGGCAACTACTTCCTCATCTCGCGGAGTCTGGGGCTGGAGATCGGCGGCGCGATCGGGATCCCGCTGTACCTCTCGCAGGCGATCTCCGTCGCGTTCTACATCATCGGCTTCGTGGAGGCGATGAGCGTGATCCCGTTCATGGCGGGGCTGGACCCGCAGATCCTCGCCTCTGGCGTGGTCCTGATGTTCGTGGTGATCGCGTACGTGGGGGCGGACTTCGCGCTCAAGATCCAGTACGGGATCCTGGCGGTCCTCATCGCGGCGCTGGTCTCGTTCTTCGCCGGGGGGTGGGGCGAGACGATCGCGCCGACGATGAGCGACAGCTACACCGAAGGCGTCTCGTTCTGGATCGTGTTCGCCGTCTTCTTCCCGGCCGTGACTGGTATCGAGGTCGGCATCTCGCTCTCGGGCGATCTGAAGGATCCATCGAAGAGCATCCCGCTGGGCACCATCGTGTCCATCTTGGTCACGGCGGTGATCTACGTGGCGGCGGCGGTCTGGTTTGCGACGCACCTCTCGCCCCAGGAGTTGATCGGCAATACGGCGGCGATGAGCGAGATCTCGGCGGTGCCAATTCTGATTCTCGCGGGCGTAGCGGCGAGCACTCTATCGTCGGCGCTAGGCAGCGTGCTGGCGGCGCCGCGGACGTTGCAGGCGGTCTCCAAGGACCGCGTGGTTCCCCGGTGGATGGCCTCGCAGATGGGCAGCGCCACCGAGCCCCGCGCGGCGGTTCTGCTGACCGGCGCCGTGGCCGTGGCGGTGATCTGGGCGGGCGACCTCGACGTGGTCGCGCCCATCATCACGATGTTCTTCCTGAACACCTACGGGATGGTGAACCTCGTCGCGGCCATCGAGAAAGCCGTCGGCAACCCCAGCTTCCGGCCGACCTTCTCGGTTCCGGTGATCGTCCCCGCGCTCGGCGGGCTCGGCTGTTACGGCGCGATGTTCCTCATCAACGCGCCCGCAACGGTTGCGGCGATTGTGGTCACGTACGGCATCTACTTCGCGTTGCGGCGGCGCGCGCTCGCCGGGACGTGGGGCGACGTGCGCAGTGGGGTCTGGACGAGCCTCGCGCGCTTCGCGCTGCTCAAGCTGGAGCGTGGCGGCGGCGCGGGCGACTCCCGCAACTGGCGCCCCAACCTGATGGTGTTCACCGGCCAGCCGCACAACCGCGAATCGCTCGTCGCGCTGAGCACGTGGCTCAGCCTCGGCCGCGGCATCGTCTCGTTCTCGCAGCTCATCACGGGCAACGTGGAGGACCCCAACAAGCCCCGCCTGCGCGAGACGGCGCAGGAGCGCATCCGCACCTACATCCGCGACCGTGGCATGAACGCCTTTGCCGAGGCGCAGATCGTGCCCGACTTCGCCTCTGGCGCCGTCGCGGTCAGCCAGGCGCACGGGATCGGACGGCTGGAGGCCAACACGGTCATGATGGGCTGGAGCGGGACGCCAGGCGGGCGCGGGCTCCTCTTGCGCGTGCTGCGCGACCTTGCCGACCTCCACAAGTCCGTCCTGTTCCTCCACGTGGACGAGGAGCAAGGCTTCGGGGAGCACTCCACGATCGACGTGTGGTGGGGCGGCCGCGGCGGCAACGGCGACCTCATGCTGATCCTCGCGCACCTCATCGACCTCCACCGCGATTGGAACGGCGCCACGATCCGCGTGCTCCGCATGGTAGGCCGCGAGGAAGCCATCGCGCCCGTCCGCGAGGAGACCGAGCGGCGCCTGGAGGCCGTCCGCGTGGACGCCGAGGTCCGCGTGTTCCTCCGCAACGACCGGGACTTTGTGGACATCCTCCGCGAGGAGAGCCGCGAAACCGACCTCACCATTCTCGGCATGCAGCGTCCCGACGCCTCTGGCGCCGAGGCCTACGGCGAGGGCCTCCAGGAGTTGGTCGACGCCGCTGGGACCACATTGCTCGTGCACAACGGCGAGCCGCAAGAGGCCTCCTTGGAGGTGGAGTAGCCTCTGGCCGGGACGACAGGAGGGATACGGGATGGGAGAGGCATGGAGGGATGTGGGAACGCCTCTGGCGCCAGAGGCCACGGCCTCGCCGTAGAAGACGCCCCTATCCCTCTCTTATCCCGCATCCCTCTTCGCCGCTACCCCTCGCTGCCGACCTCGACGAGCTTCCACTCGCCAGAGGCCACGCGCGCGACCGTTCCAAAGACGACCACGTCGTACGTCTCGCCTTCCATCTCGTAGGTGATGGTCGTGCGGAAGGTGCTGCCCGCCGCGCCGTGCGTGAGGCGGTCCACGGCGAGGTAGGCGTCTTTGACCTCCTCTTGCGTCACGACGGCCGTGATCACGTCTTGGACGGGCTCGCTGCTGCGGGCGAAGGTGCGGTCGCCCACGCGGATCGTCTGAGCCAGGCCGGCCTCAATGGCGGCGCGGTCCTGGCGCTTGACGGCAGCCTGGAAACGGGTCCAGAACGTGTCGGCGCCAGAGGTGTCGGCGGGCTTCGGCGCGGGCGGCGCCGTCATCGGCGGGCGCTCGGGGAGCGGCATGGACGTAACGGGCGGCGTCGCGGGCCGTGAGGCGGGAGCGGGCGCCGCGGGGCGGGCCGGGGCCTCTGGCGCCGGAGTGACCACTGGCGCAGACGGCTCGCGTCCAACCGCCGGGGCGGAGTCCTCGGGCGTTTCCATGACCTCGGGGCCTGTAACGAGCGGATCCGCCGGTGCCTCTGGCGCAGAGTCGCGAGATGAAGAACCGGCCTCAGAGGAGGCTAGAGGCGCGTTTACGGCCTCTGGCGCGTCGCCACACCCGGTGACGACGGCTCCCATGAGGAGCGCCAGGGCGAGGGAGCGGGCGGGAGTCGGGAGCAGAGTAGAAAGACGCATGGCATCTGGGAGTAGACCTGTACCCCATGTCTTTCAAACCCTACGCCAGAGACTCCGGGCGGTGCAGAGGATCATCTGACACCGGACCGACGGGGCGCCAGAGGCCCGAGAAGCCTCTGGCGCAACGAATCAGCCGGCGCCCCTCATCCCTCAAACCTCAAAACAGCACGCGCGTGCGGATCGTGCCGGGCACCTCGCGCAGGGACTCCAGCAGCGCCTCGGCGGCGTCGGTCCCGTCGTCGTCCACGTCCGTGACCACGTAGCCGACGGGGCCGCGCGTCTGGAGGTACTGACCCACGACGTTGGCGCCAGAGGCCCCGAGCGCGCCGTTGATGGCGCTCAGCACGCCGGGCTGGTTGGCGTGAATGTGCAGAAAACGGTGGCAGCACGGGTGCTCCGGCAGCGAGACCTCGGGGAGGTTGACCGAGGACTCGGTCGAGCCGTTGTCGGAGTAGCGCACGAGTTTGCCCGCCACCTCGCGCCCGATGTTGGCCTGCGCCTCTTCCGTGCTGCCGCCAACGTGTGGCGTGAGCAGCGCGCGGTCGATGCCTTGGAGCGGGCTCGTGAACGCCTCCTCTTTCGACTTCGGCTCTTTGGGAAACACGTCCACGGCCGCGCCGCGGAGATGCCCCGAACGCAGCGCCGCTGCAAGCGCGTCCAGGTCCACGACGGTTCCGCGAGAGGCGTTGAGAAGGACCGCGCCGGGTTTCATCTGCGCCAGCTCCGCCGCGCCGATCATGTCGCGCGTTTGCGGCGTGTCCGGCACGTGCAGCGTGACCACGTCCGCCTCCGCCAAGAGCGCCTCCAGGCTGCCCAAGCCTCTGGCGTTGCCGAGCGGGAGCTTTGCCGCCGCGTCGTAGAACACGACGCGCATCCCGACCGCCTCGGCGAGGACCGAGAGCTGCGCCCCGATGTTGCCGTACCCGACCACGCCGAGCGTTTTGCCCCGCGCCTCGTTCGCGCCAGAGGCGCTTTTGGCCCACGTGCCGCGGTGCGCGAGCGCGTTCTTCTCCGGCACGCCGCGCAAGAGGAGGATGGCCTCGGCGAGCACGAGTTCGGCGACCGAGCGGGTGTTGGAATACGGCGCGTTGAACACGACGATCCCGTTCTCCGCCGCCGCGTCCAGCGCCACCTGATCCGTTCCGATGCAGAAGCAGCCGACTCCGACGAGCTTCTCCGCCTGGGCCAGCACCTCTGGCGTGACCTGCGTGCGCGAACGGATGCCGAGAAAGTGCACGCCCTCCAGCGCCGCCGCCAGTTCCTCGCCCTGCACCGCGCTGGAGCGGCGTTCCACCTGCGTGTAGCCCG
>NZ_MQWB01000001.1:2845722-2890315 GCF_002257665.1 Rubricoccus marinus
CCGGCTCGGCCTCTGGCGCAAGAGGCCTCTCTATGCGATTGTCAGCGCGAGCGATGCGCGGCGGTCCCATGGCGCCGGGCACGGCCTACCAGATCGCCGCGTCGCTGCGCTCCTCGCGGTGACAACGTCCACGCGCCTCTGGCGTCGGAGGCCTAGCGCCGTACGACGCGCGCGGTTGCGGACCGTTCGCCAGAGGTCGCGCGGAGGACGTAGACGCCGGGTGCCCAGCCGGAGGCGTCGATCTCCATTCTGGCCTCTGGCGCGATCTCGCGCGAGAGCACGCGACGGCCAATCGCGTCGAAGGCCTCCACGAGCACCGGGCCTCTAGCGCCGGTGACGTTTATCGCCAGAGGCCCGGCGGTGGGGTTGGGGAAGGCGGTCAGCGCGAGCGTGGTCGCCAGAGGCTGGGCTTCGCCGGCGACGTCCACGACGGGCACGGGCGTGCCGCGCTCGACCCCGCCGACGCGGGAGTAGACCAGCTCTTCGGAGAAGCTGAAGCCTGAGAAATAACCGATCAGCCCAACGCCCAACTGGTAAGACTGCGACATCTCCCCGATCGTGAACGCCTTGACCTGTTCCTCAAACATGGTGACGGACACACCGTCACAAGGGCCTCCTTGAATCTGCCCCTCCAGGTCCGCGTCGAGCGGGCAACTGTCCGTGCTCTCGTCGGCCTCGTTCCGGACACGTACGGTCGCCGTCCGGCGGTCAAAACGGACGAGTCGCTGGGACTGCCCCGTCGAGAGGTAGTCGCCCTCGCCTAGGCCTGTGCGTTCGTACACCTTGTCGCGGACGACCGCGTAGGTCGTGTCCCCGACGCTTTCCGTACCGATGACCTCTGTCAGCGTGACCTCATCCCGAACGCAAAGCCCTTTAGGGCCGTCACACAGTCTGTACTGCCACAGGTCTCCCACTGCGAGCGGGTAGTACCGCGCCGCGTCCGTCGTGTCCGGGATGCCTGGGAAGTCCGCCTCTGGCGCGTCGCCGTAGAAGCGTCCCTGGATGCGAGCCGTGACGAGTTCGAGCGTCCGCGCCCCCGCCTCCTCGAACGCGCTCCGCACGAGCCCGACGCCGGCCGCGTACGTCTCCGAGCGGTCGATCGTGCTGCTCCGGCTGATCGTCTTGGCCGTGAGCGTGTACGTCTCCGCACCGATGGCGACGGACTCCGCGTACCCGCCCGATATCACCGAGAGCCCCCCATCCGCGCAGGTCACCTCGCGCTGCTCCCCAGACGCCCGCGGGAACGACTCGGAAAGCGCGCACGCCGAGAGCGTTTCTTCCGCCGCGCCGATCTCGCGCGTGGCGACGCGCGACGAGAGCGTATCGAACCGCGCGAGGTAGCGCCGAGCCTCTGGCGGGGGCGGGGCGCCCGCCGGCACCTCTCGCGCCCACTCCTGCACGACGGCGTACGTGCGGCCCGCTACGAGGGTGTCCGCCTCCACCCGGCGCCTCAGGGTGTAGACGTACGGCGGCACCTCGCCCTGATCCACCTGCACACGGTACTGCCACACATCGCCAAGGTGGAGCGGGTAATAGCGCCACGCCGAGGTGCTATCCGGCGGCGGCGGCGGCCCGGGAGGGTTCTGCGCCGCCGCGCCAGAGGCCACGAGGAGCGAGAAAAAGAGGAGCAACGCGCGCATGCGTTCGGGACAGATGTGTACGCCTATCGTACGCGATCCACGCAGAGGCTCCAAACGACTCCATGCGCGCCTCCCCCTCTCCGAAGCCTCTGGCGCCAGAGGCTCTGCGCTCGCGTGGCATGAGGGGGGCCAGAGTTAAGACGCCGTGGCGCCGGATCACCGTCCCTGGCGTGGGGTTTACAGGCTCCACTCTCCAACACCTCTTCCCATGTCTGACTCCAATGGCGCCCTGACGGCGCAGACCCCCTACAAGACCCGCATCGACATCTCGGAGGAGGACCGCCACAAGCTCACGGCGCTCCTCAACCAGACCCTCGCCGACACGTCCGACCTGTACTCCCAGACGAAGCAGGCGCACTGGAACGTGAAGGGCAAGGACTTCTACCAGCTCCACCTGCTCTACGACGAGCTGGCAGAGAAGCTCGAAGAGCCCGCCGACCTCGCCGCAGAGCGCGTCGTGCTCCTCGGCGGGTACGCCTACGGAACCGTGCGGATGGCCGCCGAGACCAGCCGCATCTCGCCGTTCCCTGGCCCCGGAGAAGGCGAAGCCAACTTCCTCACCACCCTCGCCGACCGCTGGGCGGAGTACGCCAAGTACATCCGCGAGGACAACGGCAAAGCCGACGAGATCGGCGACCCGGGGACCACGGACCTCTACGACCAGATCACGCACATCGCGGATCGCGGCCTGTGGTTTATCGAGGCCCACGTGCAGCGCTACCACGGCGAGCTCACCGAAGGCGGCGAGGACCCGAGCTAGAGCCGCGCCCGCCTCTGGCGCGGCTATGCGCCGCCAGAGGCCACGTGCTCAACCCGTTCCGACGCCAGAGGCCCTGCGCTTCTGGCGTCGGTCTGTTCTGAAGCTCTCTAGAGCCGTGAGGGATCCAGCCGCGAGAGCGGCATGGTGCCCTTGAACTTGGGGAAGAAGATGCGGAGCGCGTCGCCCGGGCACTGCGTCTGGCCGGTTGCGCGGTCGCCGTGGCCTTCCAGGCGGTTGCGGGGGATGTCGTAGCGCGCCGCGAGAGCGCGGACGAGGTTCATCGTGCTCGCGACCTGGCGCTCGGTGGGCTGCTCCTCCATAAAGTTGCCCTCCACGACGATCTGAATCTGGCCGTGGAGGTCGTAGTTCGTGTTCGTGTCGCCTTCCAGCCGCACGTCGCGCCCTTCCAGGATGGTGCCGTCGCTCGCGATGTAGTAGTGGTACGGCACGTCCGCCCAGGCCTTTTTAGGGCGGCCGTCATCCAGCGTGTCCGAGGACAGCGAGAAGCGCTGGAGCGCCTGGATCTTGGCCTCTGGCGTGCGGTCCGCGTTCTGGTACGTGGCCGTGTGGTGGATCGTGATCGCGTCCGGCGTCTGCGGCGGGACGGCGAACGCCAGAGGCTCTGCGCCCCACTCAGCGCGGGTGACGACCTCCACGTCCGGCAGCGGGTCCAGCGGCGGCAGCACGGGAATGGCGGAGACCGTCTGCGTGGAGCCACCCGAGGAGCAGCCCGCGAGTGTGAGGAGAGCGACGGCGACGAGAGAGAAGCGGGACATGTAGTGGAGTGTCCAGAAACGGGAGGGCGAATACCTCAGAGTACCGAAGCCTCTGGCGAGACCGATCAACAATCCGCACGGGCGGGACTGTGCGCGCTCTGAACGGGGCCTCTGGCGCCAGAGGCCGACCGGTTAAGCGAGAGCGGCCTCGGCGAGCGTTTCCCATATCGACATCAGGTGGGTCTCCATGTCCGAGGCCTTGGCGTGCGCGTCCGAGGTCTGCTTGAAACGCTTGGCGTCGGCGTACAAGTCTGGATCGGCGAGCTTTCGTTCGAGGTCCACCTTTTCCTTCGTCTTGGCGGCCACGGCCGCTTCGAGCGCGTCGATGGCGTAAGCCAGTTCGTCGGGCGAGAGCGAGGCCGGGTCCAACGTCTCCTCGCCGCGCGTGGCGCGAGAGACGCGCTGCCGCATCTCGGCGGCGCGGCGCTTCTCCTCTTTGGTCCGCTTGCCGCCGGTCTTGGTCGGGATGGCCTTTTGCGTGCCGCCGGAGGCTCCGTGGCCGGAGGCCGCGAGGCCCTTGGTGGGCGCCGCGCTGGCGCCAGAGGCCTTGAGCGAGGCCGCTGCGGTGCCCTGCTCGCGCTGCCACTCGGCCTCGGTGTAGGTGCCCTGATACGTGCGGACGGTCCGGTCCTCGGCGTACCACACGCGGTCCGCCACGGCGTCGAGGAAGTGGCGGTCGTGCGAGATCAGGACGACCGAGCCGGTGTACTGCCGGATGGCCTCGGAGAGCACGTCCTTGGACGCGAGATCGAGGTGGTTGGTGGGCTCGTCGAGGACGAGGAAGTTGGCGGGCGAGAGCAGCGTGCGGGCCAGGGCAAGGCGAGAGCGCTCGCCGCCGGAGAGGACGCTCACGGACTTGAACACGTCGTCGCCCTTGAACAGGAACGCGCCAAGCAGGCTGCGGAGCTGCGTCTCGGACTGACCGCGGCCCTTCTCGCGCAGTGCTTCCAGAACCGTCGCGTCACGCGGGAGCGCCTCGGCCTGGTGCTGTGCGAAGTGCGCCTCTTTTACGCGCGCGCCGATCTCCAGCGAGCCCTCGAAGTCCTCTTGCGCGAGCAGCATCCGCGCAAGCGTGGACTTGCCTGCGCCGTTTTTGCCCACGAGCGCGATGGTGTCGCCTTTCTCCACGAGCAGCCGCGGCGCCCGATCGAACACGACGTTCTCGCCGCCCTCCTCGTTGGGGTAGCTCTTGGAAAACTCCGAGACCTCGGCCACGACGCGGACGCTCGGCGGCGGGTCGGGAAAGCGGAAGTGGATCTCGCCGGCCTCTTGCGGCGGCGGCGGGATGCGCTCCATGCGCTCCAGCGCCTTGATGCGGCTCTGTGCCTGCTTCGCCTTGGTGGCTTTGGCGCGGAACCGCTCCACGAAGCGCTCCATCTCGGAGATCTCCTTCTGCTGGTTCTCGTAGCGCGCCGTCCAGAGGCGGCGGCGCTCCTCGCGCTCGTTGATGTAGAAGTCGTAGTTGCCCGCGTACTCGTCGATCTGGCCGCGCACCAGTTCGGCGGTGCGGTTGGTCATCCGGTCCAGGAAGTACCGGTCGTGTGAGACGAGGACGACGGCCCCCGGGTAGTTCTTGAGGTAGCCCTCCAGCCAGCCGATGGACTCAATGTCGAGGTGGTTGGTGGGCTCGTCGAGCAGGAGCACATCAGGCTCGGAGAGCAGCATCCGCGCGAGCGCGACGCGCATGCGCCAGCCGCCCGAGAACGTGGAGAGCGGGCGCTCCATCTCCTCGGCACTAAAGCCGAGCCCGCCCAAGACCGTCGCCGTCCGCGCCTCGATGGAGTGCACGTCGTGCATGGCCATCTGCTCCTGCACGCGCCCCATGCGCCACACGAGAGCTTCGTAGGCCTCGCTCGTATGGTCCGGCATGGCCTCCATCTTGTCGGCGATCTCGTGCGCCTCGCGCTCCAGATCCAGCGCGTCCCCGAAGGCCTCTCGCGCCTCCGCCAGAGGCGACTTCGACGTGTCGTGCTCCTGCGTGTCCTGCCGCAGAAAGCCGACGGTCGCGTTCCCCTCGCGGATGATCTCGCCGCCATCGAGCGGGAGCTCTCCCGCGATGGCTTTCAGAAGCGTCGTCTTGCCCGCCCCGTTGGGACCGACGAGGCCGACGCGTTCGCCGGGACGGACGGTCCACGTGAGGCCGTCGAAGAGTTGGCGGCCGCCAAAGGCGAGGGAGAGGTCGCGGAGAAGGATCATGCGAGGCGTCTGCTTTTCCGAAGGGTCGCACTTCTGGGCGCTACGGGGGTTGAAAAACGCGCGGTTCCTCCGCGTGCGCATTCACGCGCCGAGGGTTCACGTTCTTTCGACAGCCGCGCCTCTGGCACCAGAGGCCACCCGCCGACCTCGCGAGACCTGCAACAAAACTTGACCGAGCGCATAGGCCCGCCGCAGCCTACCTTAGAACCGGTCCAGATAAGCACCCCTGTGTTCGACGCCCCTCCCGCTCCGGTCTCGTCCTTCCCCGCGGGGAAGACGATCCGTGTGTGCTTTATGGGCCTGGACGATGCCACATGCTCGCGCCTACGCGATCTCGGCATCCGCGAGGGCTGCGACGCCTGCGTGATGGCGACCGGCGACAAGTGCGTGCTGGCGCTCGGCGCCTCCCGCGTCGCCCTCCGCCGCGAGGTCGCCATGGGCCTCTTCGCGACCGACACGCCCTAGGCCTCTCGTGACGCAGACGCTGGACACGCTCGCCTCTGGCGCTAGAGGCACCATCTCTGGCTACGACGGCGATCCACCGATGCGTCTGCTGGAAATGGGCCTTGTGCCCGGCACGCCGGTCGAGGTCGTGCGGCTGGCCCCCCTGGGGGACCCGATGGATGTCCGCGTCCGCGGCTTCCACCTCTCCGTGCGGAAGGCCGAGGCGTCGCGCGTGGTGATCGAGGTGGCGTCGTGACCTGCCCCTCGGTGTTACGGGCGAGTATGGTGGCCGCAGGCCTGGGACGCAGAGTGAACCGACGTGTACAGAACGCATCCGCCTCTGGCGCCAGAGGCCTCTACTGGTAGCATGGAAACCCTCACACGCGTCCACACCGTTGCCCTGGCGGGCAACCCCAATGTTGGGAAGACCACGCTGTTCAACGCGCTGACCGGCTCGTTCCAGAAGGTGGCGAACTACCCCGGCGTGACGGTCGAGCGGAAAAGCGGGCTTCTGGCGGGGCGTGGCGACGGCGAGGCGGCGGTCGAGATCGTGGACCTGCCGGGGACGTACAGCCTCAACCCGCGCTCGGTCGATGAGCGCGTGGCGTTTGACGCCCTCGTGGGCCGGATCAAGGGCGAGCCCGCGCCGGACGTGGTCGTCTGCGTCGTGGACGCGACGAACCTGGAGCGCAACCTCTACCTCGTCACCCAGGTGCTCGACCTCGGTTTGCCGACGGTCGTAGCGCTGAACATGATGGACGCGGCCGAGGAGGCTGGGATCACGGTCGATCACGAGGCCCTTGCGCAGACGCTCGGCGTGCCCGTCCTCCCCATCGTCGCGCGCAAGGCCGAGATCGACGCGCTCCGCGCCGCCATCCTGAACCCGCCGAAGCGCGCCGAGGGCGTGGGCTGGGAGCTGATGCCCGCCGTCGAGGCCGAGATCGAGCCTCTGGCGGAGGCCCTCGCGCAAGAGGCCGCGTCCGTCCCCGAGGGGCAGCGCCGCTTCGAGGTGCTGGGCGCGCTCACGTCCGACCCGCTTCTGGCGGCCTGGGAAACCAAGGCCCCGCAGTTCCACGCGACCATTCTGGCCACGCGAGAGAGGCTGGAGGCGCGGCCCGTGCCGTACAAGATCGCCGAGATGCAGGGCCGCTACGGCTGGATCAGCCCCGTCGCGGCCCGGGTCGTGACGCAAGAGGCGGCCTCTGGCGAGGCGACGCTTTCCGACCGGATCGATGCCGTCGTGACGCACAAGATCTGGGGGCCGCTGATCTTCGGCGGCGTGCTGCTGGTCATCTTCCAGGCCGTGTTCTCATGGGCCGTCCCGGCGATGGACCTGATCGAGTGGCTGGTCGGCGTGACCGGCGAGGGGATGCGCGCGGTCCTGCCCGACGGCGTCTTCGAGGACGTGATGGTGGAGGGCGCGCTGAGCGGGGTCGGCAACGTGCTCATCTTCCTGCCGCAGATCCTGCTGCTGTTCTTCTTTCTCGGGCTCATGGAGGACTCGGGCTACATGGCCCGGACGGCGTTCATCATGGACCGCGCGATGCGCCGCGTAGGCCTCAGCGGCGCGAGCGTGGTCCCGATGCTCTCGGCGTACGCCTGCGCGATTCCGGGCATCATGGCCGCCCGTACCCTCGCCGACGAGCGCGACCGGATCATCACCATCATGGTGGTCCCGCTCCAGGGCTGCTCGGCGCGGTTGCCGGTCTACGTCCTGTTCATCGCGGCCTTTATCCCCTCTGGCGCCCTGTTCGGCATCATCGGGTACCAGGGGCTCGCGATGACCTCGCTGTACGTCCTGGGCACCGTGATGGCGTTTTTCGCGGCGTGGGTGCTGCGGAAGTTCGTGTTCAAGGGCGAGGGCTCGTCCTTCGTGATGGAGCTCCCGCCGTACCGGATGCCGCAGCCCAAGCACCTCTGGCGCCGGATGCGCGACCGCGCAAAGGTGTTCGTGGTCCGCGCGGGCAAGATCATTTTCGGCCTCAGCATCGTGCTGTGGTTTCTCGCGAGCTACCCCAAGGTGGACCTCCCGCCGGAGTTGGCGGCGCAAGCAGAGGCGGCCGAGGCGCAGGTCGGCGAGCGGTTCGTCGAGGTCGAGCCCGACGTCCGCGCCGAGCTGGAAGAGACCGACGCCGCGTCGATTGCGTCGGCGCAAGAGGCCGCCGACGCCGAACTCGTGCAGGACGAGGTCGCGGGCTACCAGGTGCGCAACAGCTACATCGGCCGCTTCGGCCACGCCATCGAGCCGGTCATGCGCCCGCTGGGCTTCGACTGGAAGATCTCGGCGGGCATCGTCGCCTCGTTCGCCGCGCGCGAGGTCATCGTGAGCGCCCTCGCGACGATCTACAGCGCCGGCGCCGACGCCAACGAGGAAAGCCTGGCCCTGCGCGACGCCATCAAGGCCGACCGCTACCCCGACGGCACGCCGGTCTTTACGCCGCTCGTGGCGGTGAGCCTGCTGGTGTTCTTCGTCTTCGCGCTGCAGTGCATGAGCACGCTCGCCATCGCCAAGCGCGAGCTCAACTCCTGGCTGTGGCCTCTGGCGATGTGGGGCTACATGTTCGCCCTCGCGTACGGCTTCTCGTTCGCGATCTACCAGGGCGGGAAGCTTCTCGGCCTGGGCTGATCCCGCCAGAGGCGGTCTCGTGATCCGGGCCTCTGGCGCCAGAGGCTGCGGGTCCCGATAGCAAGGCATCTCCTCCCCCAGACGCGGGGGCCGGGAGGGGGCTGATCGCGCAGCGCTCGCAGACGTCGCCCTGAGACCTCTACCCCGAGATCGGCTTTGCGCCCACCGCTCCCTCTTGAGGGAAACGCGCGCGCCAGAGGCGTGCCTAGCTTCCCGCCCCTTCACGCCCCGACGCCGATGCGCGCTCTCTTCAGCTTCGCCCTCGCCCTCGTCCTCACGGCTCCGCTCGCGGCCCAGCCGGCAGAGACGGACTCCACCGTCGCCGCTATCGAGCAGGCCGCCACTGCCCGGTTCGAGGGCGAGATCGCCCGGATTGAGAGCGAGGCCCGCGCGCTCCGCGACCGCGTGGCGCAGCAGGACCAGCAGATCGACCGGATCAACGCGCTTGAGGGGCAGATCGCGCTGGCGGAGCGTCGCGACCGCGCCGAGCGCAACCGCTTTTTCAACGTGGCCCGCGTCAAGTACCAGCGCGGGTTCGACGTGCTCCGCGACATCGAGTCCAACACGCGCGCGCTGCAAGGGCAGGCCCTCGTGACGGACTTCTTCGGGACGGTCCTCGAACTGACGGACCCGACGACCTACGAGGGCTTCGACACCGCCTTTGCCGACATCCGCCGCGAGCTCCGCGACGACCGCGCGCGCACGTGGTTCGACCAACTCGTCAGCCGCATCGGGCTCACGAGCGACGCCGCCGTCGCGGTGGGTGGCTTCGTGCCGCAGATCGACGCCGCCAGCCGCGCGCTCGGCACGGCGCGCTCGGTCGTCTCCGGCCTGTTCGGCCAGAGCAGCCGCCGCGTGGACGACCTCCAGCGCCTCGAACGCGTCGAGTGCGCGCTCCACGCCATCGACCAGCTCCACGCCGACCTCCGCTCGCTCAGCGCGTCCAACGCCGCGCTGCTCCCCCAGTTCACCTCCGTCCTCGCGACCTCTGGCGGCACGCGGCGGTCCTACATGCAAAGCCTGACGGGCGAGCCCGCCCCGCTTCCCGCCCCGCCGGAGTTCTTCCGGGCCGTCAACGGCGCCTTCCAGACCGCCATCGACGACGGCGGCGCCGAGTCCCTCGCGCTCTACGACCGCGTGGAGCGGACGCTGCTGGACACGGAGGCGGCCATGCTGGAGTACCACATCGGTGTCCGCGCCTACCTCGGCTACTGGGAGCGGATGCGCGCCTCGCTCGTCGCCCGACGCGACGATCCGTGCGTGGTCGGGCAACAGGCCGTGCGGCAGCGGTACTCGCTCGCCATCGACAAGGTGGACACCATCACGCGGACGGTGGAGCAGAACTACCTCTTCCGCTCGACGGAGCCCGCGAACGCGCACCACGAGTACTACCGCCTGGTGACGGGCCGCTTCACGCCGCTGCTGGGCAGCCAGGGCCTCTAACCTCTGGCGCTCCCGCCCGAAGTCTCCACCTCTGGCGCCAGAGGCTAGTACGCGTTCTCGTTGACGAACCCCTTGACGACGGTCATCGCCATGATCTTGAGGTCGAAGGCGAGGCTCCAGTTCTGGATGTAGTAGAGGTCGTACTCGATGCGCTTCTCCAGGCTCGTGTCGCCGCGCCAGCCGTTGACCTGCGCCCAGCCCGTGATGCCCGCCTTCGCCTTGTGGCGGAGCATGTAACCAGGGATGCGGTGGCGGAACTCCGAGATGAAGACCGGCCGCTCCGGCCGCGGCCCGACCACCGACATGTCGCCGCGGAGCACGTTGAAAAACTGCGGCAGCTCGTCCAGCGAGGTCTTGCGCAGGAACGCGCCCACGCGCGTCGCGCGGTTCTCGCCCGGCTGCGCCCAGACGGCGCCAGAGGCCTTCTCCGCGTTGACAGGCATGGACCGAAACTTGAGCATGTCGAACGTGAGCCCGTTCAGGCCCATCCGCCTCTGGCGGTAAAAGACCGGGCCCGGGCTGGAAAGCTTGACGGCGATCGCGATGCCGGCCAGCAGCGGCGCGAGCGCCAGCAGCACGAGGCCCGAAAACGCGATATCGAGGCCTCGTTTGACGACCGTTCGGATGTCGAACGGCGCCTCGTCCATGAGGTGGATAACCGGCAGGCCGTCCACGTCCGAGATCCGGCTGTTGAGAAGCAGCTCGATGTGGAACAGGTCGGGCACGAGCGCCAGGCTCGCCGTCCGGATAGAGCACTCCGCCGCGAGCCCCTCGATTTTGCGCGACGCCGCCAGAGGCAGCGCGGCGTAGACCATGTCGACGGGCCGGTTCTCGCTCGCGAGCCGGTCCATCACCTCGCCGGCCTCCTCCAGCGTGCCGATCACCTCTGGCGTAAACGTCTGCTCCGGGTAGAACGGGTCGGGCGGCTCGGCTTCCACCGTTGTGCCGCGGTCGTCCAGGAAACCCACCACCTCGAAGCCCATCCACGGGTAGTGCCGGAACGCGCGCGAGAGGCGCTGACCGGCCTTGCCCGCGCCGGCGATGAGCACGCGCCGGACGTTCGCGCCCTTCTGCCGCGCGCGCCGGAGCCCTGCGTAGATCGCCAGCCGCAGGCCGACGAGGAAGCCCGACGACAGGATGGCGAAAAACACCATGTGCAGCCGCGAGAACGAGAACTCGCGGTAGAAGAACGAGGCCCCCAGCGAGACCAGAAGGCTCAGCCCAACCGCCCGCGCCACGGCCCACACGACGAGCGTCAGCCGCTGCGCGCGGCGCGTCTGGTACAGCCCCGAGAGCAACAACGCCCCGCCCCAGATCGCGGCGACAAACGGCAGGAACTGCACGTAGTAGCTCAGCGGGACCGAGTCCACCGGCGTCAGGACCTGAAAGCGGATGACGTACGCCACCACCCACGCGACCGCGATAAGGGCGAGGTCCGCCAGGAAGAGGCCGCGCTGGAGGAAGAGACTGCGTTCGCGAAGCATTCGGGGTCCGGATCTGCCCAGGAACGGGCGGGGCGCCAAGATAGAACGCACACATGCCGCCGCCTCTAGCGCCAGAGGCCGGGGCGCGAGCTAGGTCAGGGGCCTGAGCTTGGCCGGGTGCGTCTCACGGATCAGCGCCCGCGCGAGCGCCCGCGTGGAGCTGACAAACGGCACGCCGCTGGCGTCGTGGACGGCCTCGGGGATCGCCAGAGGCAACTCGGTGCAGCCCAAGATGACCGCCTCGGCGCCGCGCTCGATGAGGTGCTCGGTCGCGCGGAGCAGTACCTCGCGGGCCTTCGGCTTCGGCGGGTGCGAGAACGCCTTGAGCCCCCAGGACGGATCGAAGATCGACGCCTGCACCTCGCGCTGCACCTCCGCCAGAGGCACCACGGCGTGCATCCCGGCCGCTTCCAGTCCGATCTCGTGAAGCCGGTTCGCGATCGACGAGTCCGTGGCCAGCACGCCGACCGTCTCGGCCTCTGGCGCCACTTCCTGCACGCGCGCCACGATGGCGTCCACGATGTGGAGCAGCCGGATGTCGCGCCCGTCCGCGGCGAGGTAGCCGCGCAAGAGGTCGAACAGCGCCGGCGCGTGGGCCGTGTTGCACGGGATCCCGGCGACGGCACAGCCCGCGTCGTCCAGCTTCCGCAAAACGTCCAGCATGGGCGGGACCGGGCTCGGCGCGGTGTGGTCGTGGATCCACGTGCTCCGGTCCGGGATGCGGCCCGGGTACGAGAGCAGCGCGACCGGCAGGTGCTCCTGGTCGGCGTGTGCGTGGGTCTCGTCGAAGATGGCGCGGACGAGGTCGAGCCCGGCGTACGGGCCGAGGCCTCCCAGCACGCCGATGGCGTCGCGCGGATCGGGGGCGGGGCGGGGTGCGGGCAATGAAAAGGGGAGCAAGGACGGGGTGCCGGCCGACAGAGCGCCAGAGGCTTCTGTAGTTTCGCTCTGTTCCGCTTCTGGCGCACGGCGCCGGGCCGCGGACGTTTGCCCCATGGTGTAATGGCAGCACACCACTCTTTGGAAGTGGTTGTGGAGGTTCGAATCCTCCTGGGGCAACACAGGCCGCGGTCGGCGGCCTCTGGCGCCAGAGGCGCGACAGGGGTGTTTCTGGCGCGATGCGAGCGTAACCGAGCCTGTTGGATGGGGCGTACGCTCCGCCTTCAACCGTTTGCATTCGCGAGGCCTCTGGCGGAAACGCGGTGAAAGGCGCCGCGCGGGGTAGACCCAGGGGCTCCGGCGGGGCTAGCCTCCCGCTTCTGTGTCCCCGCGATCCGCTTTGCACGACAACCTTCCCATCATGCTCTTCGCCGGCCGGTGCAATCCGGCGCTGGCACGCGGCATCGCGGACGATGCGGATTGCGAGGGCCTCAGCGGCGTCACGCTCCGCAACTTCTCCGACGGCGAGATCTACGTCCGCTACGACGAGTCCATCCGCGGACACGAGGTGTTCATCATCCAGTCCACGCCGCCCCCCGGCGACAACTGGATGGAGCTCCTCTTGATGGTCGACGCCGCGCGCCGCGCGAGCGCGCGCACCATCACCGCCGTCATCCCCTACTTCGGCTACGCCCGGCAGGACCGCAAGGACCAGCCCCGCGTGTCCATCGCCGCGCGGATGCTCGCGCGGATGCTAGAAGAGGCCGGCGTGGACCGCGTGCTGACGATGGACCTCCACGCCGCGCAGATCCAGGGCTTTTTCGACATTCCCGTCGACCACCTCTACGGCTCGGTCGTGTTCGAGGAGTGGCTGGACACGAACCCGCTGGGCGCCGCCTTCCGCGAGAACCTCGTGGTCGTCGCCCCAGACGTGGGCGCCTCCAAGGTGGCCCGCGCCTACGCCAAAAAGCTCGGCGCCGACCTCGCGCTGATCGACAAGCGTCGGCCACAGGCCAACGAGGTCGAGATCATGAACATCATCGGCGATGTCAAGGGCCGCAACTGCCTCCTCATCGACGACCTGGTGGACACCGCCGGCACGCTGACCTCCGGCGCCGACGCGCTCCACGCCTCTGGCGCCCTGGAGATCCAGGCCTTCTGCACGCACGCGTTGCTTTCCGGCCCCGCCTACGAGCGCATCGAGGCCAGCGCGCTCAGCCGCCTCATCGTGACCGACACGGTCCCGCTCCGCCGCCAGAGCGACAAGATCGAGGTCATCACCGTGGCGCCGCTTTTCGCCGACGCCATCCACCGCATCTACACCGACGAGTCGATCTCGACGCTCTTCGACGACTGACGCCTCCGGCGCGCGAGCGCCAATCGTGAGGTGACCGCGCGGCGCCCGCCGCCCCGCCAGAGGCTTCTGGCGCCCCGACTTCCAGCACACCCCCTCCTGATATGGATTCCATCACCCTCCACGCCGCCGAGCCCCGCGAAGGCGGCAAGAAAGAAGTCAAGGCCGTCCGCAACGCCGGCCGCGTCCCCTGCGTGCTTTACGGCCCGTCCACCGAGCCCGTGCACTTCTCCGTGCCCACTCTCGACCTCCGCCCCCTCATCCACACGACCGAAAACTACCGGGTCGAGGTGACGATGGGCGGCGAGGACCACGAGGCCATCCTCAAGCACATCGACTTCCACCCGATCACCGACGAGCCGCTCCACGTGGACTTCCTCGCGCTGACGAAGGGCCAGACGCTGACGCTCACCATCCCGATCCGCCTCGAAGGCACGGCTCCGGGCATCAAGGCCGGTGGCCAGCTCGCGCAGCCGCTCCACGAGCTGACGATCTCCAGCCTCCCGAAGGACATCCCGGGCTACGTCACCATCGACGTGTCCACGCTCCAGGTGGGCGACTCCCTGCACGTCTCCGACCTCTCGCTCGGCGACACGATCGACGTGCTCACCGAGCCCGAGCGCACCATCGTCTCCATCACGGCTCCTCGCGTTGAGGAAGTCGAGGCGGACGACGACGCCCTCCTCCTCGGCGACGCTGCCGACGAGGCCCCCGCCGACGACGCCGCTGGCGACGACGCCGAGGCTTAAGCCTCTGGCGAACGCCATTCCCCCCGGAGAGTCCTCCTTCCGCTCGGGAGGAGGGCTCTTTTTGTTTCTATGAGCTTCCTCCGCCGCCTCCTTTCCCGCTCCGCGCCCGCGGCCTCTGGCGCCACCGCTTCCGGGGATTCACGCCCGAGGCCGCAGCCCCAGGTGCTGCTCGTCGGCCTGGGCAACCCCGGCGCGCAGTACGCCGCCACGCGCCACAACATCGGCTTCGCCGTGATCGACCGCCTGGCGGACGAGTTGGGTGTGGCCGTGACCACGCCGGAGGCGGGCTCGCTCGTGGCCCGCGCCGTTTGGGAAGGCGTGCCGGTCCTGCTCGTCAAGCCGCAGCAGTTCATGAACCGCTCGGGCGGGCCTCTGGCGGAGCTCCTGGCGGAGTACGACCTCGCGCCAGAGGCCGGCCTCGTGATCTACGACGACCTCGCGCTACCCGTCGGCGCGCTCCGGCTGCGGCCAAAGGGCGGTGCTGGCGGTCACAACGGCATCAAGAGCATTATCCAGTCACTAGGCTCCACCGAGTTTCCCCGGTTGCGTGTAGGTGTGGGGGATACTTTTGCGCCCGGTACGCAGGTCGATTTCGTGCTCTCTCCCTTTCCCGAGGACGAGCGCGAGGCTGCCCGAGATGCCGTCGCCCTCGCGTGCGAGGCGGCACTGGTGTTCGCCCGCGACGGGATGACCACCGCGATGAACCAGTACAACCGCCGGGGCTAACCCGGACACTCACCCACCCCGTTTTCAGATGAACGAATCCTTACTAGCCCTGCTCGTGCCCCTCGCGGGCGTGATCGCGCTGGGCTACGCCTTTCTCCGCTCTCAGTGGGTCAACAAGCAGCCCGTCGGCACCGACCGGATGGCTGAGATCGCTGGCGACATCCAGGAAGGCGCCAACGCGTTTCTCCGCCGCGAGTACCGCGTGCTCGCCGTCTTCGTCGTCGTCGTCGCCGCGCTGCTGCTGCTGGTGAACCTCGGTCGCGAGGACTCCTCGCCGCTGATCGCGCTCTCGTTCATCGTTGGAGCGGTCTGCTCCGGCCTCGCGGGCTTTTTCGGCATGCGCGTCGCCACCAAGGCCAACGTCCGCACCACCAACGCGGCTCGCACGAGCCTCGGTGAGGCGCTCAACGTGGCGTTCTCGGGCGGTCTGGTCATGGGCCTCTCCGTGGTCGGCCTCGGCCTCCTCGGCCTCGGCGGCCTCTTCGTCGTCTACTCCGGCATGTTCGACGCCGACGGCGTCGTGGGCCTGAGCAACTTCGAGCTCACGCGCTCCCTCAACGTGCTCGCCGGCTTCTCGCTCGGCGCGTCCTCCATCGCGCTCTTCGCGCGCGTGGGCGGCGGCATCTACACCAAGGCCGCCGACGTCGGCGCTGACCTCGCGGGCAAGGTCTACGAAGGTATCCCCGAGGACGACCCCCGCAACCCGGCGACCATCGCCGACAACGTGGGCGACAACGTGGGCGACGTGGCCGGCATGGGCGCCGACCTCTTCGAGTCCTACGTCGGTTCCATCATCGGCGCGATGGTGCTCGGTGGCGCGTTCATGACGGCTCTCGACGCACAGGGCGGCATGATTCTCGGCGCGGTCCTGCTCCCGCTCGTGCTCGCGGCGGTCGGCATCCTCGTCTCCATCCTGGGCTCCTTCTTCGTGAAGGTCAAGGAAGGCGGCAGCCCCCAGCGCGCGCTCAACATCGGTGAGTTCGGCGCAGCGGGCCTTATGGCCATCCTGAGCTTCTTCATCATCACGTGGATGCTCCCGGCGGAGTTCGAGGCCAACACGCTCATCGTCGGCATCAAGACCTACACGTCGTTCAAGGTCTTCCTGGCCGTCGTGATCGGCCTCGCGTCGGGTACCGCCATCGGTCTCATCACCGAGTACTACACGGCGACCCACACGAAGCCTGTGACCGACATCGCTCGCGCCTCCGTTACGGGCTCGGCGACCAACATCATCGCGGGTCTCGGCGTCGGCATGTACTCGACGGGCCTCCCGACGGTCGTGCTCGCGCTCGCCATCATGGGCTCCTTCTGGGCCGCGGGCCTCTACGGCATCGCGATCGCCGCGCTCGGCATGCTGAGCGTGACGGGCATCCAGCTCGCCGTCGACGCCTACGGCCCGATCTCCGACAACGCCGGTGGTATCGCCGAGATGGCGGAGCTTCCGCCAGAGGTTCGCGAGCGCACCGACCTGCTCGACGCCGTCGGCAACACGACCGCCGCTATCGGTAAGGGCTTCGCGATCGGCTCGGCTGCCCTGACCGCACTCGCGCTGTTCGCAGCGTTCATGCAGCAGGCCGGCCTGGACTCCATCAACGTCGCCAACCCGAACATCCTCGCGGGTGTGCTCCTGGGCGCGATGCTGCCGTTCGTGTTCTCGGCCATGGCGATGAACGCCGTCGGCCGCGCCGCTGGCGACATGATCAAGGAGGTCGGCCGTCAGTTCGCCGAGATCCCCGGTCTCCGCGAGGGCACGGCCAAGGCCGACCACGCGCGCTGCGTGGACATCTCGACCAAGGCCGCTCTCCGCGAGATGGTGCTTCCGGGCCTGCTCGCCCTCGCTGCGCCGGTGTTCATCGGCTTCGTCGGCGGTGCCAACATGCTCGGTGGCCTGCTCGTGGGTGTGACCGTTTCCGGTGTCCTCATGGCCATCTTCCAGTCCAACGCCGGTGGCGCCTGGGACAACGCGAAGAAGCGCATTGAGGGCGGCGTCGAGTTTGACGGCGTGAAGTACGGCAAGGGCTCCGACGTGCACAAGGCGGCCGTCACCGGTGATACGGTGGGCGACCCGCTCAAGGACACCTCCGGCCCGAGCCTCAACATCCTCGTCAAGCTCATCTCCGTTGTCGCGCTCGTGATTGCGCCGCTCCTCGCCGGCTCCGGCGTTGAGACCATCGGCCAGAGCGAGTTGGTGCCCGTTGGTGCCGCGTCCGTCGCCGGTGGCGACGTGATGGCAGACGCCTACGACTTCGACCTCCGCTTCGACGGGGGCGACGTCGTCCTCACGGGCACGGTCCCGACCGAGGCGATGAAGGCCGAGATCGCCGAGCAGGCCAACGCCGTCTACCCGACGGCCACGGTCCGCAACGAGCTCCTCGTCGACCCGTCGGCGGAGGCCTCTGGCGGCATGGGAACAGGCATGGGCACGTTCCTGGGCTACCTCGGCCGCGTGCGCTCCAACCCGGGCATCACGCTCCGCGAGCGCCAGATCGGCCTCCGCGGCGACGTGGACTCCGAGGAGGACAAGATGGCGCTCGACGCCGAGGCTGCTGCCGCCGTCCCGCAGGGGTACTCGTACCTCTCCGAGATCAACGTCGTCGCCCCAGACCCCGACGTGGTCGCGGCGGAGGCGCGGATCGAGGAGGCGCTGATCGAGCCGGTGCAGTTCACGACCGGCACGGCCAACATGGTCGGCACGTCCACCACGATCCTGGATCAGGTGGCCGAGACGCTGATGGAGTACGAGCAGTTCAACGTCACCATCGGTGGCCACACGGACAACACGGGTTCGGCGCAGACGAACCAGCAGCTCAGCCAGCAGCGCGCGGAGGCCGTCCTGGCCTACCTCGCTGACAAGGGCATCGCCGCAGAGCGCCTCACGGCGGTCGGCTACGGCCAGGCCCGCCCCGTGGCGAGCAACGACACCGAGGCCGGCCAGGCGCAGAACCGCCGCGTCGACTTCACGGTCAACAGCTAGACCGCCCGGCGCCTCTGGCGCCAGAGGCTGAACGGCATCGCGCCCGGCTCCCGTTGTGGGGGCCGGGCGCTTTTGGTTTTCGCCAGAGGCCTCTGGCGGATGACGTGGCAGGCTCTCAGTCCTCGACGGGCCTGGCCTCGCCACCGTCGAGAAGGAGAAGCTGGGTGCCGCCGAGCGACGCCTCCGCCTTGGGTGGGGCCGCCTCGGCCCATCGCGCGCAGCCGTCCTTCCCGTTCGAGGCGACGCACACGTACACGCGCAGGGTGTAGCGAGAGAGTGGGTCCTCGCTGCGAGCATCGCGCTCCACCACCTTCATCTGGCCGACGGGGTTGTCCTCGGTGAGCAGCAGCGAGTTGGGAGACAGCCCGAGAGGTCCGCCGTCGCTCTGCACGAACACGAGGACCTTCGGCACACCACTCGACCGAACCATCAGCACGCCACCATCGGAGGTGAGCACGCGAGGTTGGCCGTCGGCGTCTGTACCGGCGGCAGATGGCGAGGGCTCGAACTGGTAGACGTAGCCCCCTTCGCCATCGCGCTGGACGTGCAGCACTTGAAAAGCGGTGGCGCGGTCGTAGGCGTCTCTCAGTTCCGCGTTCTTGTCCGGCGGCGCGTCCTGCGCCTGAGCGCCAGAGGCGGCGAGTGCGAATGCGAGGCCGAGCAACAAGCGTTTCATAGAACCGGAGGGAGCGGATGCACATCAGGTGGCAGCAGGACTGGGCCCGCTGCGCGCCAGAGGCCTCTGGCGAGAGGGTCGGCGCGAGAGGCCGGGGCTAGTCGTCGACGGGCCGCGCCTCGCCTCCCAACTCAGGCCCCCTGATGATGAGGAGTTCGGTCCCGTAGAAGATGTCCGACCCGTCGGCGCCCGGGGGCGTGGCCTCGATCCACCGGTCGCACCCGTTCTCGTCGGCAGGGCTGGTGCAGACCAGCACCCGGATGGTGTGGCTGCTAAGGAAGGGCCCAGGGCGCCCGTCCCGTTGCGTGGTCTCCATCCGGCCGACCGGGTTGTCCTCGGTCAGCAGCAGCCCGTTGGGGGCCAGGCCGGAATACCCGTCGTAGCTGCTCTCCACGAACACGATCGCCTTGCTGACGCCGGTCGATCGGGCGATGAGAGCGCCGCCCTGGGAGTAGAGCACGCGGGGCTCGCCGCGAGCGTCCTGATCCTGGAACGACTGCGAGGGCTCGAAAAAGTAGACGTACCCCTCCCCTTCGATCCGCGTGACGTGCAGCACCTGAAACATCGCGGCGCGGTCGTAGGCGTCCCGGATGCGCTGTTCGTCCTGCTCGTCGGGGGTCGGAGAATCCTGGGCCTGCGCGCCAGAGGCGGCGGCGAGGAGAAACGCGAGGCAGAGGAGTCGTTTCATGGGTCAGGGATCGGGGGTGAGGAGGGAAATCGCGAGGGGGTCTTCGCGCAGGTCGCCGAGCCACGGAGACCGCTTGATCTGCTCGGCACCGAAGCCGCGGTCCAGTGCGCTCCGCAGCCACGAGAGCGCCTCCGCCCGCTGCCCCGCTAGCTCGTGCGTGACGCCGATGACGAAGACTTCCTGCACGCTTGCGGCCTCTGGCGAGATGCGCTCGCCGATCTCGCGGAGGTAGACGCGGGCGCTGTCCCGCTGGCCGCTCAGCGCGAACACCCGGGCCATGACCTTCAACACGTCCGGATCACGCCCGACGGTGAGGTGCCCGCGTGCGAGGCGGAGAGAGGTCTGGAACGAGGCGCGGGCCTCCCCTTGCTTGCCCGCGTTCCACAGCGCCTCTGCAAGCGCCTCGTGAGCCTCATAATCGTCGGGCCGGAGGGCGACGGCGCGCTGGGCCGCCTCAACGGCGCCCCCCGTATCGCCGAGAAACGCCCGAACGGTCGAGAGGTTGTAGGCGGCGTCGGAGTCGTCGGGGTCGAGACGCAGCACCTCCTCGAAGGCCCGCTGCGCCTGCTCGAAGTCTCCCGAGATCACCGACGCGACCCCGAGGTTGATGAACAGCGAGAGGTTGACCGGATTGATCTCCAACCCCTTCTGAAACTGCGCGGCGGCCTCCGCAGCGCGTCCCTCGTCCAGGTAGAACACGCCGAGGCTGTTGTAGGGGCGCCAGAGGTCCGGCGCGAGCGCGATGGCGCGCCGGAACGCCCGCTCGGCCTCTGGCGCGCGGCCCAGGTCGGCGTAGATCTTCGCCTGCCGCCGGACGGCCTCGCCGTTGGTGGGGTCGATCTCCAGCGCGCGGTCGATAGAGGCCAGACCGTCCCGGAAGCGCTGGCGCCCCTGGTAGATGATGGCGAGCGAAATGTGGACCTCCGCGAGACCATCGTCTAGTTCCAGCGCGTGCTTGGCGTTGGCGATGGCGCGGTCCGCCCACTCGACCGCGTCGGTCCGGCGGTAGGTCTGCCACTCCGCCTCGGCGAGGCCGGCGTAGGCGAGCGCGAAGGCGGGGTCCCGCGAGATCGCCTCCCCGAAGAGGTCCCGCGCGCGCGCCACGTCGGCGTCGGACTGCTGGTTGCGGAGCACGCCGCGGCCGCGGAGGTACCGCTCGTTGGCCTCGGGGTCCCCGGTCCCGCCAGAGGCCAGCGCGCTCTTTTCTGCCGCCCCGATTTCGATGCGGAGCATCCGCAACACGCCGAGCGCGGCGGCATCCTGTAGTGCGAAAGAAGAGCCTCTGGCGTCGTCGATCTGCTCCGTCGGACCCTGAACCGGCCCCTCGCGCCCCACCTCGACGAGTCCGAACGTGACGCGGACCTCGTCGCCCTCGGTCGCGACCGACCCCTCGACCACGAGCGTGGCGCCGAAGCGCTCGTGCGCCTCGCTCGGCGTCATCCCCGCCTCCACTTCGCTCGCGGGCACCACGCGCACGCGCTCCCGCAAGGGGCCAAGCGCGCCGAGCTTGCTCGTGACCGCCTCCACCAGCCCTTCGGACAGGGCCTCCGCATCCGGGCCGCTGGCGCGGAACGGGAGCACGACGAGCCGCTGCGACTCGGCTCGCGCGGGCTCCGGCCAGAGCACCACGACTGCGATGGCCACCAAGACCACCGCGAGGAGAGCCGCCGCCCAGCGCCAGAGGCCTGTACCCGCTCGGGCAGGCGTCGCCTCCGGCGCCGGGGGCACGCGGCCATCCTGGAAAGCGTCGAGGTCCGCCGCGAGCGCCTCCATCGACGCGTAGCGGGCTTCTGGCGACTTGGCGAGGCACCGAAGGACCACGGCCTCCAACCCGTCCGGCAGGTCTCCCGCCAGAGGCGGCGGGTCCTCGTGCAACACGGCGTAGCCGATGGCGGCGGCGTACGAGCCCCCGAACGGTCGGCGCCCGGCGAGCATCTCGTAGAGCACGGCGCCGAGCGCCCACACGTCGGAGCGCGCGTCGGTGGGCTCGCCGCGGAGTTGCTCCGGGCTCATGTACAGCGCCGTGCCGACGCTCTCGCCCTCTTGCGTCAGGTGAACGTGCTCGGTCTTGGCGATGCCGAAGTCCAGAACCTTCGCGCTTGCCGGCTCTCCCACCAGCATCACGTTCGCGGGCTTCACATCACGATGTACGATGCCGGCGCGGTGCGCCGCGCCCAGCCCGCTCGCGATCTGGCACGCGATCTCGACCGCGGCCTCTGGCGCCAGAGGCCCCTGCTGGAGGCGCGCCTCCAGCGTCTCGCCCTCGTAGAACGCCATCGCGACGTACTCCCGGCCGTCCTCGGTCTCGCCCACGTCGAACACGCTCGCCACGTGCGGGTGGTCCAGCGCCGCCACGGCGCGGGCCTCTTCGCGGAGCCTCTGGCGCGCCGTGGGATCGGCGCGGAGGCGGGCCGCTAGGAACTTGAGCGCGACGGTCCGGCCAAGACGCGTATCCGTCGCGCGGTACACCACGCCCATACCGCCGCCGCCGATCCGCTCCTCGATCCGGTAGGGACCGACGGAACGGCCGACGAGGAACGAGCCGTCGTCAGGAGACGCGCCAGAGGCGGGGGGGGAAGCAGTCATGGGAAGAGGCCAGGGAGGCCAGCTCCAAGGTGTACTCTAGAGAGTTAAAATCCAAGCACTCAGAGCCCCTACTTCCACACTGCGGCGCTCTCCTTCCATGACCGAACTCGACGAACTCCGCCGCGACGTCGGGCAACTCTCCCTGCTCAACGACATCGCCGTCGCGCTCGGCAGCGCGAAGGACCTCGACGCCGCCGTCCACACGCTCGTCAGCCGCTCGGTCGACGCCATCGGCGCCGAGCAAGGCGTCGTCACGCTCGTCGGCCGCGCCTCTGGCGACGCCGCGGCCACGTTTGTGCGGACGGTCCGCGACGCCAGAGGCTCCGACCTCCGGCCGGATGAAGCGCTCATGGCCTGGATGGACGCCAACCGCCGCACGCTCCGCCTCGCGGATCCCCGTGCGGAAGCGCCGTTCTCGGGCTTCCAGTGGGGCGAGTCCGTTCGCTCGGTTCTCTGCGCGCCGCTGATCTCGGCCGGGCGCTTTCTGGGCGTGCTCACGCTGTACAACAAGCGCGCGACCGCCGCCTCATTGGAGGCGCAACCCGCCGGAGCCTCTGGCGTGGCGTTCACGCCAGAGGACGGGCGGCTGCTCACCATCCTCGCGATGCAGTCCGCGCAGACGCTCGACGCGGCGCAGAAGGCGACCGAGCACACGCGGATCCTGAACATCTTCGGCCGCCACACGGCCCCGGCCGTCGTGGAAGAGTTGCTGCGCTACGACGCCGACCCGCCCGGTCGGCGCACGCACGCGTGCATCATGTTTCTGGACGTGCGCGGCTTCACGACGTTCGCCGAGCAGGCCGAGCCCGAGGCCGTGGTCACGTTCCTCAACCGCTTTTTCGGCCTCACCATCGACGCCGTGACCTCGCGCGGCGGCATCGTGCACCAACTCCTCGGCGACGGGTTCATGGCCGTGTTCGGTGCGCCTCTGGCGACGCCGGACGACTGCATGCGCGCCGTGGAGGCGGCGTTGGACATCGTAGCGCGCGTGGAAGCAGAGGTGGCCTCTGGCGAGCTTCAGCCCGTGCGGGTCGGGATCGGGCTGCACGCGGGCGAGGTGATTGCGGGAACGGTCGGCTCGGCGCAGCACAAGGAGTACAAGGTCACCGGCGACGTGGTGAACGTGGCCGCGCGCGTGGAGGGGCTGAACAAGACATACGACTCGCAGGTGCTCGTCACCGACGCGGTCTGGGCGCGGGTGCCCCCCGGCCAATTCGCCGCCGAGCCGCTCGGCCGCGTCGACCTCCGCGGGCGGAGCGTGGCCCCCGAGGTGCACCGTCTCGTGTGAGCCCCTGGCGCCAGAGGCCGCGCGCTCTTCACCGCTTGTATGGGAGCGCTTCCGAGTGCGGGGGCGTAGGCTAGCAGCCCGTATCTTCGCCCCTCTCTCCTCCGAACCCGAATCCCCTCCCGAAATGGCCCGCGTCGATGTTGTCATGCCCAAGATGGGCGAGAGTGTCATGGAAGGCACCGTCCTCGAATGGAAAAAGGCCGTCGGTGAGACGGTCGAGCAGGACGAGACCCTCCTCGAAATCTCGACCGACAAGGTCGATTCCGAGGTCCCGTCGCCCGCCGAGGGCCGCATCGTCGAGATCCTCGTGCAGGAGAACGACACCGTGGAGGTGGGCACGCCCATCGCCATCATCGAGACCGACGTGAACGCGCCCGCCGACGGCGGCGGAGCCTCTGGCGGAGGCGACGCGCCAGAGGCCGCCGAGCAGGCCGCTGAGCCGCTCGACGTGAGCGAGCCTGCCGCATTGGCCGAGGTGGAGCCCGCTGCCAAGCCGGCCGCGCCCATCATGCGCACCGAGGAATCCGCCGAAGCGGAGGCCGCGCCAGAGGCCTCTAGCGACGCGCCCGATCCGTCCAGCGCGCCCGCAGGCGGCGGCGTGGAAGTGGTCATGCCCAAGATGGGCGAGAGCGTGATGGAAGGGACGGTCCTCGAATGGAAAAAGGCCGTCGGCGACGAGGTAGAGCAGGACGAGACGCTGCTGGAGATCTCGACCGACAAGGTCGACTCCGAGGTCCCGTCCCCTGCTGCCGGCACGCTTGTCCAGATCCTCGTCGAGGAGGGCGAGACCGTCGACGTGGGCACGCCCATCGCCATCATCGGCTCCGCCGTCGACGGCACCGTGCAGTCGCCCGCCTCGCCAGAGCCCACGAACGCTCACGTGTCTCCGGCGCTCTCCGAGAGCACGCCAGAGGCCGCGCCCGCTTCGGGCGACGCTCCCGAGCCCGCCGAGAAGAGCTACGGGTTCTCCGGCCAGCCCGGAGGCCCCGGTCTCGCCGAGCCCGCCCAGCACGCCGCCTCTGGCGACGGCGACAGCGGCCCGATCCCGCGCCGCGACGACGACGGCAACTTCTACTCCCCTCTTGTCCGCTCCATCGCGGAAACCGAGGGCGTCTCGCTCTCCGAGCTTCAGAGCATCAAGGGCACGGGCTCCGACGGCCGCATCTCCAAAGCCGACGTGATGGGCTACCTGGAGACCCGGGGCGCCAGCGCGCCAGCGGCCCAGACCCCGCCCGCAGCTCAGGCCGCCCCCGCGCAGCCTACGCCCGTCGCCCCGGCCCAGCCGGCGCCAGCGGCTCCCAAGGCCGCTACGCCCGCACCACGCCCGGCTCCCACGTCCGACGCCTCTGGCGATGGCGTGGAGGTGATGCACATGGACCGGATGCGTCAGCTGATCGCAGAGCACATGACGCGCTCGAAGTCCACGAGCGCACACGTGACCTCGTTCGCGGAGATCGATGTGACCGGCTTGGTCGCGCACCGCAACGCGCACAAAACGGAGTTCCAGAAGCGCGAGGGCGTCAAGCTGACGTACACCCCGTACTTCTTGCACGCCGCCGTGGAGCCGCTCCGCGCGCACCCGCTCCTGAACTCCTCCGTGGAGGGCAACGAGATCCACATCAAGAAGGCGTTCCACATCGGCATCGCCGTCGCGATCGGTACCAAGGGGCTTCTCGTCCCGGTCGTGCGCAACGCGGGGCAGCAGAACCTGACCGGCCTCACGCACAACATCGCGGACCTCGCCGAGCGGACGCGGAGCAAGAAGCTCCAGCCCGACGAGCTCCAGGGCGGCACGTTCACCATCACGAACGTCGGCAGCCTCGGCAGCCTGATGGGCACGCCGATCATCAACCAGCCGCAGGTGGCCATCCTCTCCCCCGGAGCCATCGTCAAGCGGCCGGTCGTGGTCGAGGACCCGAACCTGGGCGACGTCATCGCCATCCGCCAGATGATGTACGTCTCGCTCTCCTACGATCACCGCATCATCGACGGCTCGATGGCGGCCAGCTTCCTCGCGGCTTACCGCGCGTCGCTGGAGTCCATCACGGCCGAGAGCAACCTGTTCTAAGACCGCTTCGGCGTGTCAGCAGAAGCCTCCACCCCATCCGGGTGGGGGCCTTTTTTGTTCGGCTCGCCTCTGGCGCTTGGCTCGCGTACAGACCGGGCGCACCCCGGTTGCAGGCGCCAGAGGCCCGCCCTAGCTTGGATAACCGTTATTCAGCCCGGCGTACTCCGCCCCGCGCGCATGGCCGACCGAGAGACCGCCTCTGGCGGGACCCATCGCCCCCTGTTCCTCACCGCCGGTGACCTCGCCGAACGCCTCCAGGGGTTCCTCACGGACTACCTCCAAGGCAAGAGCGACGCCACCATTGGCACGTACCGGCGCTCCCTCAACGAGTTCGAGCGGTACCACGGCGCGCGCTTGGGGAGTGGCGCGCACGCGCGCTTCGGCTTCCGCGAGGACGACGTCACGGCGTACAAGCGCTACCTCATGGAGGAGCGCGAGTTGAGCCAGGTCTCGGTCTCCACCTACCTCACCGCCCTCCGCCGCCTGTGTGAGTACCTCGTCGCCAGAGGCGACCTCGCGGAAAACCCCGCCCGCGCGGTCAAGGGAAACCGCCGCCCGGGCCAGCACACCCGAGGCGTCCTGGCGCAAGAGGACGTGGAGCGCCTGCTCGACCTTATCCCGCAGGCGACGATCATCGGCCTGCGCGATCGCGCGCTCGTGAGCCTGATGATTTACGGAGGCCTCGCCGAGATCGAACTCGTCCGCTCGGACCGCGGCGACCTGGACCACACGCTCATGGGCGCCTTTCTCCGCGTGCAAGGCAAGGGTCGGCAGTCCAAGGACCAGCAGGTCCCGCTCGATCCTCTGGCGTTGGACCCGCTCGTGACCTACCTCCAGAAGCGCGAGGACACGTCGCCAGAGGCCCCGCTGTTCGTCAGCCACGGCCACCGCAGCGATGGCACGCGGCTCAACACGCGGTCCATCCGCAGCCGCATCAACGGCTACCTCCGCGAGGCGAAGCTCAAGCGGCCGGGCATCAGCCCGCACTCGCTCACGCACACCGCGGCGCTGATCTGGCTCAACGACGGGATGGACCTCGAAGAGGTGCGGCGAAGAATGCGGCACGGCACGCTGGAAACGACCATGATCTCGTTTCGCAAGCAGGGTCTTCTTAAGCGGCCATCGTCCGAGGGCGATACCTCTGCGTAACAACACGTCTCTCACCATGCCTGCACGCATTTTCGCCCCGCTCGTCCTCTGCGCCCTCGTTTTCACGGGTTGCGACTTCATCGACGAGATCCAAGAGGAGCCGGCCGTTCCGGTCACGATCAGTTCCATCACGGTCCAGGACCTGCCGGAGCGGAGATGGGACAACGACGGGACCGGGCCAGACCTGTTCCTAGAGGTGCAGGACCCCGGCGGGGGCGACTACCTCCAAAGCGAGGTGGTCCAGGACGTCGACCTCTCGCAGCCGCTCACATTCACGTTTTCCGACAGCTTCGAGGTTGCGACGTCCACGTCTCGCATCTCCATCGTCGTTTTCGATGACGACGGCGAAGGGAGATTCACAGCCGAACTGGTAGGGGCGAGCGAGTCATTCACGGCCGAAGACGTCGCCGCAGCGGATGGAAGCTTCGTCCTAGAAAGCCTATACGCCGACCTCGGCCGCGTATCCACGTACACCGTCGTCAAGTAGTCCTCGAGCCAGAGGCCTCCCCTGGGCGAGCGCCTCTGGCGCCTAGAGATCGCGTACGGCGGTCTCTAGGCGGGACAGGAATTGGTCCGTCATTCGCCCGAACTCGAACGCGACGGCCGGTCGCACGATGCCGCCCATAAAGCGCGGCGCCGGGATGTCCAGCGCGGCGTCGAGCCACAGCGTTCCGGCGGTACCGCCGCCAGAGGCCTCTGGCGCGAAACGCACGCCCCCTGCGAACGTAGCGTTGCCAACACCCGGCTCGGGCGTCCAGGTGACCTCGTGCGCCTCGGCGTTGAAAACGTAGCGGCACGCGTACACGGTCCGCGCCTCGAAGCCCGGTGGGCCGAGCGGCTTCATGTCCCACTGCCACACGTCCTCCTCCAGAGCCGTGATGCGCGCGACGTTGGGAAACAGGGCCCCCCAGGCGGGCACGTCGCGCATGAGGGCGAACGCGGCCTCTGGCGAGACCGGGAGCGCGAACGCGCGTTGGACCTCAGCCGGAACGCGAATCACGGCGCGACGGCCTCAGCGGGCTCGCCGAGGTGCGCGAGCGCCGAGCGGAACAGGACCGCACCGTCGGCGCCCTCGTGGCCGAGCAGCTCCTCCACGCAGCGCTCCGGGTGCGGCATCATGCCCAGCACGTTTCCGCCCTCGTTTATGATGCCCGCGATGTTGCGCGCCGAGCCGTTGGGGTTGGCCTCTGGCGTGACCTCGCCCGAGGCCGACACGTAGCGGAACACGACGCGGCCGTTGGCCTCGAGCGCGTCCAGCGTGGCCTCGTCGGCGGTATAGTTGCCGTCGCCGTGCGCGACCGGGATGGTCAGCACGTCGCCAGAGGCCGCGGCGTTGGTGAACGGCGTCTCGGCGTTCTCGACGCGGAGGTGGGCATCGCGGCAGACGAACCGGAGGCTGACGTTGCGGAGCAGCGCGCCTGGCAGCAGCCCGGCTTCGCAGAGCACCTGGAAGCCGTTGCACACGCCCATCACCAGCCCCCCCTCGTTCGCGTGGCGCACCACGTCGTTCATCACGGGCGAGAACCGCGCGATGGCGCCAGAGCGGAGGTAGTCGCCGTAGGAAAAGCCCCCGGGCACGATCACGAGGTCGGCGTCACCGACGCTGTCCTCCTTGTGCCACACGAAGCGCGCGTCCTGCCCGAAGACGTGCTTCGCGGCGTGGTAGGCGTCGTGGTCGCAGTTGGAGCCGGGAAAGACGAGGACGGCGATGCGGGCCATCTGAGGAAGGAGCGAAGAGGAAAGAGGAAGGAGGGCCACGCCCGCTAGGGGGAGACGTGCCCCGCGCCCGAGCCGTAATCTAACCGGAGCAGACGCCGGGCTCCGAGAACCCCTCGGCCTCTGGCGCCAGAGGCCCGCCCGTTTCGTTTTCTTCACGCCCCCCTCCTCCCGGTGATCCCCCGCGAGCTGTTCCGCAAAATCCGGCACGTCGAGATCCGCACAAAGGGGCTCGTGGAAGACGTGTTTGGAGGCGAGTACCACTCGGCGTTCAAGGGCCGCGGCATCGAGTTCGCCGAGGTGCGCCCGTACCAGATCGGCGACGACGTGCGGACGATCGACTGGAGCGTGACGGCGCGCTCTGGCGAGCCGTTCGTCAAGCTCTACGAAGAGGAGCGTGAGCAAACGCTGCTGTTGTGCGTGGACGTGAGCGCGAGCGAGGCCTTTGGCAGCACCGGCACGCTCAAGCGCGAGCTCGCCGCCGAGGTCTGCGCCGTCCTGGGCTTCAGCGCGATCCGCAACCAGGACAAGGTGGGCCTGCTGCTCTTCACCGACCGCGTAGAGCGCTTTGTGCCACCGCGCAAAGGTCGCCGCCACGTGCTCCGGGTCATCCGAGACCTCTACGTCCACGAGCCGGAGCATACCGGGACGGACCTACGAGATGCCTTCGAGCACGCCCTTCGGGTGCTCAAGCGCCGCGCCATCGTGGTCGTTGTGAGCGACTTCCGCGAGTCGGCCTCTGGCGCCAGAAGCTCGGAGGCGAGCTACGAGAAGTCGCTGCGGCATCTCGCAGCACGGCACGACGTGGTGGCGGTCCGCGTAGTGGACCCGCGTGAGGAAGAGCTGCCGTCGGTCGGCCTCGTCACGCTGCGGGACTCGGAAACGGGCCAGCCGGTCCTGATCGATACCTCCAGCCGGAAGGCCCGCGAGGCGTTCGCGCGCCGCGCGCAGGACCGCGAGGTACAAACCGTCGAGACGCTCAAGCGCGCCCGCGTGGGCGCCGTCACCGTCCGCACCGGCGAGGACTTCGTGGGGCCTCTGGCGGCGTTTTTCCGGCGGCGGAACCGGGAATGACAGAGAGACTGGACTCCAGGAACTGTGGATGGGTGCCTCGCCTCCGGCGCCAGAGGCGCGGGCCGGTCTCCACCACCGCTCTGCTCGCCGGGCTCGTGCTGGCCTCTGGCGCGATGGCGCCGACCGCCGCAGCACAGTCTGGGCCGGACGCCTCGCGCGTGAGGCTCTACGTCCTCGCCGATACGGTCGCGCTCGGCGAGGCCTTCGAGGTCGCCGTCGCGGCCGATCACGCGCCGGGCGTGCAGGTGCTCTTTCCTGCCATTCCCCTCGAGAGCACGCCTGAGGCCGCGCCGCTCGTCGCCCTGGGCGATGCTGAGGCGACCGACCTGCGTCGCTTCGCGCCTCGCGCCAGAGGCCGCGTGCAGACCGACAGCGTGGTGTACCGCGCACTCGCCTTCACTGCGGACTCCGCGATGGTGTCCGTCTCCGTGCGCTTCGCCTCTGGCGCGGACACGACCGAGGTGACCTCTGCCTCGCGCGAGGTCCGCGTGCGCCGCCTCGTCCCGGGCCCCGACGCCGAGCCGGAGCCGCCTGCTGAGCCGTTCGCGTTCCCCGATCCACGGCCGGTCTGGGCGCTGCTCAGCATTCTCGGCCTCGCGGTCCTCACGCTCGCTGGCTGGGGCCTCTGGCGCCTATGGAAAAAGCCTGCACGCCAGCGGCCCACGCCGCGTGCGCGCCCGTACCCCGAGGCCCTCGCGCGGCTCGACGCGCTCGCGGCGTCGCCGCCCACGCCAGAGGCGTCGCAGGCGTGGTTCGTGGAGTTGGCCGACGCGCTCCGGGTCTACCTGGAGCGCCGCGTGGGCGTCCCGGCTCGCGAGCGCACCACTCGCGAGATCGACGCCACGCTTGCCTCGCGCCTGCCCGACGAGCCCCGCGCCGCTTTCCGAGGGGCCCTCCGCGCCGCAGACCGCGTCAAGTTCGCCGACCTCCGCCCGGGCCCCGAGGCCTCTGGCGACGTGCTCACGCGCGCTCGCACGGGTCTGGACGCCGTCGAAGCGCACCTCAAGGCGCAGGAGGAAGCCGCGCGAGAAGCCGCGGAAGCCACGCAAAAATCGGACGCTACGCCGTAACCACTCCCCGTCTCTAACGCCAGAGGCCCGCTGCCATGCTGTTCTCGACCGCCCTCGTCCAACGCCTCGCCACGGCCCGGCACGTCGGCGTGCTGACGGGCGCGGGGATCTCCGCCGAGAGCGGCGTGCCAACGTTCCGCGATCCCGACGGCCTCTGGCAACAGTTCCGGCCCGAGGAGCTCGCTAACGTCGAGGCGTTTCTCGCCAACCCGACGCTTGTCCAGGGCTGGTACGCGCACCGGCGGCAGGTCGTGGAGGAGGTGGCGCCGAACCCGGGCCACGAGGCCCTGGCCGAGTTGGAGCGCCTCGTCGTCGCCAGAGGCGGATCGTTCCTCCTCGCGACCCAGAACGTGGACGGCCTTCACGTCCGCGCGGGCTCCGAGCACGTCGTCGAACTCCACGGCTCGCTGCTCCGCTCCCATTGCATCGCGTGCGAGCGCCCGGCCTCTGGCGACAATACCGGCGCCATCGCCAGAGGCGAGCCCGGCGTCTGCCCCGCCTGCGGCGGCCTCATCCGTCCCGACGTGGTTTGGTTTGGCGAGATGCTCCCCGAGGAGCCCATTCACCGCGCCGAGCAGTCCGCGCTGGACGCCGATGTGTACCTCTCCGTCGGTACGAGCGCGGTCGTGTTTCCCGCTGCCGGGCTGCCCCTGACAGCGCGCGCGGCCGGCGCCTATGTCGCCGAGGTCAACCCGGAGCCTAGCGCCATCGCGCACGAGTTAGACGAGACCGTGGGGGGCCGCGCCGGAGACGTGTTGCCCGCGCTTGTGGACGCCGTCCGTGCCGCGAGCGCGTAGCCACCAGAGGCCTCTGGCGGTAGCCACTGGGCCTCTCTTTGAGGGGCGTAAACCGCACGAGGAGATGTCCATAGCGGCACCATAAACGCCTCGGAACGCGAGATGTAGCGCCAGAGGCCGATATCAGGGGTCAGCCCTTCCTCGCGGGCACTCCTCCCCTACGCTCTTCTCCATGGGTCAGCAACAGCTTCTCCTCCTCGTCCTCGGCATCGTAATCGTCGGCCTCGCGGTCGTCGTGGGCCTGCAGGCGTTCGAGCGCAACCAAGAACAGGCCGCCGGCGACGCGATGGTCAACGACGCGCTCCGCATGATCTCGGACAGCCAGGTGTGGGCACTCAAGCCGAAGCTCCACGGCGGTGGGCAGGGTGCCTACACCGGCCTCACGCTCGATGCCATCGGGTACTCTACCGGCGGGAACGCGTACTACGAGGGGTACAACGCGCGCTTCGCGATCGCAGTGAGCAGCCCAACCCAGATCGCGATCACGTTTTGCAACAAGGCACAGTCCGCCGGCGGCACTGCGGTAGTGACCGGGATCGACGAGGCCAATATCACGATGGACGCCGCTGCTCTGGAGGGCGGCAGGATGGACGCCAGCGACTGCCCCTCCTGAGCGGGCATTCCGAGGACCCGATCTCCGGGACGCGGCCTCTGGCGGGACTGCTCCCGCATCCGCGCGCCTCTTCGTGACGACACTGGGCACCGCCCAAAGAGCCCAAGGCCGAAGTTCTAAAAGGGGAAGTCTCTGGCGCCAGAGGCCGCCTTGCGCCGGGCACGAGGGGCGCCGCGTGGCGAGTTTGAGCCGCCCGCACCCGACCCTCTGGCGTGATCCTCGCTCAGCCGTTTTGGCTCCTCCTGCTCCTCCCCATCGCGTGGCTCGCGTGGCGCACGTGGGCCGCCAGAGGCAGGACCGGGCAGGCGGTCTCGTTCCCCGCCACTGCCGATGCCTCTGGCGTGCCGACAACGGTCTGGGCGCGTCTGCGGTGGCTTCCCGAGGCGCTGCTCCTGGCGGCGCTCGTCCTCGGCACCCTTGCGATGGCGCGGCCTCAAACCCGCGACGCCAGCGTTGAGCGCACGTCCGAGGGCATCGACATCGTGCTCGCGCTGGACATCTCGACTTCGATGACGGCCGAGGACTTCGTGCCCAACCGGTTCGAGGCCGCGCGACGTGTCGCGGGCGAGTTCGTCGAAGGGCGCACGTCGGACCGCATCGGGCTCGTGGTCTTCGCTGCGCGGGCGTACACCCAGGCGCCGCTGACGCTGGACTACCGCTTTCTCCAGCGGATGCTCGGCGAGGTCCGCATCGGCGTCGTGGAGGACGGGACGGCCATCGGCACGGCGCTGGCGACCGCGGTCTCGCGCCTGCGGGATTCGGACGCGGACAGCAAGGTGGTCATCCTCCTCACCGACGGCCAGAACAACCGCGGCGAGGTGGACCCGCTGACGGCCGCCGAGGCCGCCGAAGCGCTCGGCGTGCGCGTCTACGCTATCGGCGTGGGCGGCGACGGCGCCAACCAGCGCGGCCGGCTCCCGTTCGGGGGCAGCCTTCTCGGTCCCGCCGCGGACGTGGACGAAGAGACGCTCCAGGCCGTCGCACGCCAGACAGGCGGGCGCTACTTCCGCGCAACCGACACCGAAGCACTCCGCTCCATCTACGAGGCCATCGGCGAGTTGGAAAAGACCGAGATCGAGGAAACCGTTTTCCTGGACGTTGACGAGAAGTACCCGCTCGCGCTTTGGCCTGCGCTCGGGCTTCTGGCGCTCTCCATCGCCCTGAGCACCACGCGCCTCCGCACCGTCCCGTAACGCGAGAGGCCCGGTCCCGAGCAATGGCCTCTGGCGGCATTCTCCCTTCTCCTCACCCATGAACTTCTCCACCCCCGAAGCCCTCTGGCTCCTGCTCCTCGCGCCTCTGGCGGCGGCGCTCTACGCGTACGCGGCGCGCCAGAGGCAGGCGGCACTGGCGCTGTTCCTCGGGCCCGGCGCCTCACCGGCCGTTGCGGCCTCTGGAGGGGTGGTCCGGCGGCGCGTCGTCGGGGCCGCGCTCGTGACCGGAGCGGTGGCGTGCGTGGTGATCGCGCTGTCAGGGCCGCGGTTTGGGCGCACCCTGCGCGAGACGACGCAGGAGTCGTTGGACCTCATGGTGGCGCTCGACGTCTCGCAGTCGATGGAGGCCGAGGACGTGGCGCCGAGCCGGCTGCAGCGCGCGAAGCTGGAGATCCAGCGCATCGTGGAGGAGCGTCCGGGCGCGCGCGTCGGGCTCGTCGTCTTCGCGGGCGAGGCGTTTTTGCAGTGCCCGCTCACGACCGACCGCTCCGCCTTCCGCCTGTTCCTCGACGCCGCCGAGCCGTCGCTCGTCCCGCTCCAAGGGACCGACCTCGGCGCGGCGCTCGACGTGACCCGCGCCGCGTTCGAAGAGGCCGCCGAAGCCGACCGCCCGCGCGCCGTCCTCGTCGTGAGCGACGGCGAGGCTCACGAAGGCAGCGGGGCCTCTGGCGCGGACGCGCTGCGCGAGAGCGGCGCCGAGTTGTTCGCCATCGGCGTGGGGACTGACGACGGCGGGAAGATCCCGCTTCGCCGCCAGGGCGCCATCGTGGGCTATAAAACCGACCGCGAGGGCGCCGAGGTCACGACGCGGTACGAGGACGCCTCGCTCCGGGCCGTCGCCGGGCGCGGGAGCGTGTTCCGCCTCGGGCGCCGCGGCTCCGTCGCCGCCGACGTGGACCGCCGACTGGACGGCTTGGACCGCGCCGTGGCAGGCGGCGAGCGCTACGAGACCTACGCCGAGCGCTACCAGTGGCCTCTGGCGCTGGCGCTGCTGCTGCTGCTCACCGAGCGGGCGCTGTGGCTCCGTCCCGAGCGCCAGAGGCGCGCCGTCGCGGCGTAGCCGTCCGCGCGGACCGAGGGCGCAGGCCTCTGGCGCCAGAGGCCACCATTACGGAGCGTTGGGGATGGCCGGGCGCGAAGGCGGGCGCGAGCTGAACAGGCGGTCCAGTCGGAAGCTCAGGCCCACGCCGCCGAACAACGGGTACGCATCGTATTGCCGGTACGCATCCGTTTCCAGCGGGAGGCTGATCCCCGCCTGCGTCTCGATCGCGAACACGTCCGCGTCGTAGCGGAAGCGGAAAGCGGGCTCGATAAAGCGTTGCGCCTCGTCCTCGTACGACGTGAAGCCACCGTCGGTCGCCCTCACGTTTTGCACGTTGACGTACGTCCCACGCACGAGGAAGCCGACGGACATGTACTCCGTCCGCCCGTACCCCGGCTCCAGATCACGCTCCACGCCGACGCCGATGTGGGCGCTGGAGCGGACCACGTCGGCGCGGATGTCGTCCGGGCCCCTGTCGAAGTAGTAATCGTACGCCCGGACGCTCGTCGTGCCGACGCCGATGCCGCCCTCGACGAACCCGATCTCGCCAAAGCGCCCGAGCCCGAGCACGCCGACCTCGCCGCCGCGCCCGCTGTGGTTCCAGTCGCCGTCGCTGCCCGAGCCCCCGCCCGCGAAGTGGCCGCTGGCGTAGAGACCGAGGCCATCGGCAGGGGAGCCCGTCGCGCGGACCTGCCCAGAGAGGAACGCCATGCCGAGGTCGCCCTGGACCTCTACGCCCGTCGTCCGGGGCGCCGCGGGGATCGGCTGCGGCACGTACATCAGCGGGTTGCACCCAACGAGCGCGCTGAGCACGAAGAGAAAAGCGGAGGTGCGAATCATGAGATCGGGGGAAGGATCGGCGCACAGGTTACGGCCGTTCGGAACTCCACCAAACCCTCGCCTCTGGCGCCAGAGGCCGCGCCCCACGCGTTCCCGCCCTGAAAGTCTCCTACCACCCCGGCTACGTTGTACCGCTGCCCGAGAAGCATGCCTTCCCGATGGGCAAGTTCTCCGCGCTCCACGAGATCCTGCTAGCGGAGTGCGTGATCGCCCCAGAGGACGTGATGACGCCGCGCGAGGCCGACTGGAGCGACCTCCTCCTCGTCCACACGCGCGAGTACCTCGACGCGCTTGCCACCTCCACGCTCACGCGTCAGGCCGAGCGCCGCATGGGCCTGCCGCAGAGCCCCGGCCTCTGGCGCCGCAGCCGCCTTGCCGTGCAGGGGACGATGAACGCCTGCCTCGCCGCGCTTACGGACGCCAGAGGCCTCGCCGGCAACCTCGCCGGCGGCACGCACCACTCTCACCCCGAGGGCGGCCGTGGCTTCTGCGTGCTCAACGACGTGGCCGTCGCGCTGATCAGCCTCCAGCGTGCGGGCTGGCTACGGCGCGCGCTCGTGGTAGACTTGGACGTGCACCAGGGCGACGGCAACGCGTTCGTGTTCGGCGGCGAACGCGCGTGGCCGCGCGGCGGCGTGTACACGCTCTCGCTCCACGGCGCCAAGAACTACCCGTTCGTCAAGCCGCCGTCCACGCGCGACGTGCCGCTGGCGGACGGGACGGGGGACGACGAGTACCTCGCGACGCTCGCGCACCACCTGCCTCTGGCGCTGCGCGAGAGCGACCCCGATCTCGTGGTGTACCTCGCGGGCGTGGACGTGCTCGCCGACGACCGCTTCGGACGCCTCTCGCTCACGCGCGAGGGGCTCGCGGTCCGAGACCGCTACGTATGCGAGACCGTCCGAGCCTCGGGCGTGCCGCTGTGCCTGCTCCTCTCCGGCGGCTACGCCACGCGCGGCGCACGCGCAGACCGCCGCACGTCCGCGCACGACACCGCCGACCTCCACGCGACGGTCTTCCGGGAGGCCTTGTCCGCCTACGGGCTCCGCTGACGCCAGAGGCCTCTGGCGCGGGCGAGCAGCACAAAAAAAGCCGCCCCAGGACCCTCTCGACCTGGGGCGGCACGCGGGAGCGCATTAGATGTGCTGCGCTCCCGGGTAGAACGGTGCGCCACGAGGGCACTCCATACGAGGCACCGTGGACGCCTCGTGCAAAGGTCCGGAACGGCCCGGCGGCCCGCTATCGGAGCGACCTCCAACGGCCCGTCCGTGTCTGGACTACGCCCGCGCTCTGGCTACCTGACGGAGGACATCCCCGATGCCGTCGAGGTCCAGAGACTTGTCCAGGAAGTGCGTAGCGCCCGCGTCCATGCACGTCCGGCGGTACACCGCATCGCCGTGGTTGGTGAGGATGACCACCTTCGTCTCGGGCAGGCGCACCTGGAGCGCGCGGAGCGCTTGAAGCCCGCTCATGCGCGGCATCTGCAAATCCAGAACTACCACCTCGGGGCGGACCTCCTGCGCGCGGGTGATCGCCTCAACGCCGTCCGCGGCCTCACCGACCAGTTCGAGGTCATCGGAGGCGAGGAGCAGGTCGGCGATGAGACCACGGATAATCTGGGAGTCGTCGGCGACGAAAACGCGGAGGGGAGGATGCATGCCTTAACCTACTCTGACGAGGCTGAGAAGCCCCCTGGGCGCGCCCTGTCCTCGCGTCGGCTCCCGCCCCCGCTTCCCGTCCGCGTCTGTCCTACAACGTGGCCTCTGGCGAAGCGCCTGCACTGAGCGCGCGGGTCAATCCACGAGGTCCTGCTCGATGGCGTAGCGCGTGATCTCGGCGTTGTTGGCCATCCCCATCTTCTGGAGCAGGCGCGTGCGGTACGTCGAGATCGTCTTGACCGAGAGCGAGAGCTTCTCAGCGACGGCGCTCACCGGGAGGCCCGACGCGATAAGCCGCATGACCTGGAACTCGCGGTCGGAGAGTTGCGCGTGCGGGGCCTCGTCGGGGTCAGAGTCCAGTTGGTCCAGCAGCGCCTCGGCCATGCCGGGCGTGAGGAACTTCTTGCCGCCCGCGACGCGCCGGACGGCGCTCACCAGTTCGGCCTCGGCGCTCTCCTTGGTGAGATAGCCAGAGGCCCCGGCCCGGACGATGCGGACGGCGTACTGGTCCTCCGGGTTGGCCGAAAGCACCAGGACCTTCAACTGCGGGAACTCGGCGCGGAGGTGTTTGACGAGGTCGAGCCCGCTGGGGCCCGGCATCCGGAGGTCCATGACCACGACATCGGGGCTGCGCTCGCGGAGGGAATCCAGGAGCGCGTCGCCGTCGGCGGTTTCGGCCAGCACCTCGATGTCGTCGGTCTGGCGAAGAATCTCGGCGAGGCCGCGGCGGACCACGGCGTGGTCGTCGGCGATGGAAACGCGGATCATGGGGGCGGGGGGAGCGGGAAGGAGACCAGAACGGTGGCACCCCTGCCAGGGGATCCCGCGAGGCGCAACGTGCCCCCGAGGGCGCGGGCGCGCTCGCGCATGCCGAGCACGCCCAACGAGCGGCGCGCTTGCAACGCGTCGGCGTCTAGGCCAACGCCGTCGTCGGTGACGCGCACGTGCAGGCGGGAGTCTTCCACCTCCACGTTGATCACCACCGAGGTTGCCTCGGCGTGGCGCGCCACGTTGGTGAGGGCCTCCTGCACGATACGGAAGGCCGCCGTCGCCACGTCGTCCGGCGCGCCGCTGGCGTCGCCAGAGGCCTTGACCAAGATGTCCAGGCCGGTACGCTCCGACGTGCGCTCGGCGAACCACTCCAGCGCGGTGACGAGCCCGAAATCGTCCAGCACGCCCGGGCGGAGGTCGGCGGAGATGCGGCGGACCTGTTGGATGGTCTCGTCGATGAGGCCTCTGGCGTCGGCGAGGCGGCGCTCGGCCTCGGCATGGCCGGGGAGCTGCCGCCCAAACCAGCCGACGGCGTAGCGAATGGCGGTGAGTTGCTGGCCGAGGGAGTCGTGGACCTCGCGCGAGAGGTGCGTTCGCTCTTCCTCGCGCACGTCCTGGAGGCGTGCCGCGAGCGCGCGGAGATCAGCTTGCGAGGCTTCCAGTTCCGCTTTGCTCTGCCGGATGCCCCTCTCGGCGTTGACCTCCGGCGTCACATCGCGCAGGATGGAGAGCACCTCGTCTGGCCCGTGCGGCACGATGCGCACCTCGCGGTGGCGCGCCTCGCCCTGGACCTCCACCTCGTAGCGGTACGTCACCGGCCCCGGCGCCCCGGCCTCGATCTGGGCGATGGCGTCCTTGAACTTCTTCGCCAGAGGCGCCGGGATCTCCTGCGGCAGCACCTTCCCGAGAAGGGCGTCGGCGGGGAACTCCGTGGTAAACACGGGCGGCACGTGGAAGGCGAGCACGAGACCATCGCGGCGGATCCGCGAGATCACGTCCGGCAGCGCGCCGAGCAGCGAGCGGTATCGGGCCTCGCTGTCGCGGAGCGCGGCCTCGGCGCGCACGCGCTCGGTCACGTCGCGCGAGGTGATGATGGCGTACGGCTCGCCGTCGGCGCCCACGAGCGCGCGGCCTTCGGCCTCCATGTTCAGGACTTCGCCCGAGGCCATCCGCACGCGGTACGAGACCGACCGCGACGTTCCCGGCGTCCCGATGGCTTCGAGAAAGACGCCCATCACGTGCGGCACGTCCTCTTTGTGCAACATGTCAAAGGCGCTCGTGCCCCGGAGCGCCTCTGGCGCGTAGCCAAGGTGCTCCTCCGTGGCGGGGTTGGAGTAGACGTAGCGGCCCTTTTCGTCCACCACGGTCACCACGTCGCGGGAGTGCTCCACGATCACGCGGAAGCGCTCGGCGTCGGCGCGCCAGAGGCCTCTGGCGCGGGCGCGCGCGACGGCGCGCTCGGTCTCGGCGCGGCTCGCATCGGCCTCCAGCACCTCGCTGGCGCCAGAGGCCAGCAGAGCGAGCTCGTCCTCGCCGCCGATGACGACCACGCGCGGCGTGCGCCCGGGGCCCCGCAGCCACGCCGTGAGGTCGTGGGCGGACGGGCCGCCGGGGGCCGACGCCCGCATGACGCCGATGCGGCGAGGCGACGCGGCGACGGCCTCGCGGAACGCGTCCCAGGTGCTCACGACCTCTCCGTCGCACGGGACATCCCCGAGCAGGAGTGGCGGCAGGTGGTCGGGTGGAGGATCGGTCACGATCCCCCAATCTACACGCCTCGCGCGCGACGAACGACGGCGGCCAGCGCGCTAGAGGCCGCGTCGATGTCGGCCTCGGTGGTAGTGCGGCCGAGGGAGAAGCGCACGGTCGCGGCAGCCGTCTCGCGCGGGACGCCCATCGCGAGGAGCACGTGGCTGGGCGTGAGCGCACCGCTGGTGCAGGCGCTTCCGGCGGAGGCGTGGACGCCCGCGAGGTCGAGCCCAAGCAGGATCATTTCGCCGTCCAGGGGGCCGTGGGGGCCGGGCGGGAACGAGACGCTGAGGATGTGGGGAGCGGTCGGGATTGCGTTCTGGGGATCGAGGGCGCCAGAGGCCTCTGGCGAGGACGGGCTCTCCCCTTCCGTCGCATCGGCGGTGTTGAAGACGGCCTCCGGGAGCGCCGCGCGGATCTGGGCCGCGAGCCTCTGGCGCAGGCGCGAGAGGCGCGCATAGGTCTCTTCGCGCTCTTGCTCCGCGAGTGTCAGCGCAGTCGCGAAGCCGACGATAGCGGCGACGTTTTCGGTCCCGCCGCGCCGGCCGCGCTCCTGTGCCCCGCCGTGCACGGAGGGCGCGAACGCGGTCCCCGCGCGCACGAACAACGCGCCGATGCCCTTGGGGCCATTCACTTTGTGGGCGGAAAGCGAGAGCAGGTCCACGCCCAGCGCGTCCACCGCCAGAGGCAGCAAGCCAGGCGCCTGCACAGCGTCGGTGTGCACGAGCGCGCCAGCCCGGTGCGCGTCCGCCGCGATCCGCGTGATGTCCGACACGGCGCCCACCTCGTTGTTGACGAGCATCGCGGAGACCAGCCCGGTGGTCTCTGACGTGGCTGCGGCGAGGCCCTCCGGGTCCGCCGCGCCGCTCGCCAGAGGCGGTACGACCGCTACGGCGTGCCCGGCCTCGCGCCACGCCTCGGCCGTGCGCAGGATGGCGTCGTGCTCCGCAGCGCTCGTCACGAGCCCGGTGCGGGCCTCCGGCGCCAGAGGCCCGAGCGCGCCTCGAAGGGCGGCGTTGTCGGCCTCGGTCCCGCCCGAAGTGAAGAGGACCTCGGCCGGCTCGCAGCCCAGGACGGCGGCCACGGCCTTCCGCGCGTTCTCGACGGCCACGCGCGCGCGCCGCCCCGGGCCGTGCTGGGAGGACGCGTTGCCGTACTCCTCGCGCAGCCACGGCAGCATGGCGTCCAGCGCCTCTTCGCGGAGGGGCGTCGTGGCGGCGTGGTCGAGGTAGGGCATCTTGCGGGCGGAGGTGTGCCCGCAAGATCGCGCCCGCCAGAGGCCTCTGGCGAAACGCGCCGCTCCTCGCACCCTCCACCGTCACCGCCAGAGGCGGGGCCTTAACATGTGCCCCGCGCTTTCCCACCCACGGCTCCCCGTCAGATGGTCCCGGCCGACGACCTCATTCGCTGCTCGTTTTGTGGACGCACCGCCCACGAGGTCTCCTCGATGGTGGCCGGGCCGGACGTGTACATCTGCGACCGCTGCATCTACGACGCCAACGGCATCGTGCGCGGGGACATGCAGCCGTACCCGGCGCCGGCGCGGCGGCCGTTCAACGCGCGGAACAACCGGCTGACGCCGCGCGAGATCAACGCGGCGCTGGACGAGCACGTGATCGGGCAGAGCCGCGCCAAGCGCGCGCTCTCGGTCGCCGTCTACAACCACTACAAGCGCATCGAGGCCGAGGAGCATCTCCACGCCTACGACGACGTGGAGATCGAGAAGAGCAACATCCTGCTCGTGGGCCCGAGCGGTACGGGCAAGACGCTCATGGCGCGCACGCTCGCGAAGGTCCTGGACGTGCCGTTCTCCATCGCCGACGCCACGGCGCTGACCGAGGCCGGCTACGTGGGCGAGGACGTGGAGAGCATCCTCAGCCACCTACTCCAAGCGGCCGATTTCGACATCGAGCGCGCCGAGCGCGGCATCATCTACGTCGACGAGATCGACAAGCTGGCGCGCAAGGGCGACAACGCGAGCATCACGCGGGACGTGAGCGGCGAGGGCGTGCAGCAGGCGCTGCTCAAGATGCTGGAGGGGACCGTGGCCGGCGTGCCGCCAAAAGGTGGACGCAAGCACCCGGAGCAAAACCTGATCTCCTTCGACACGCGCCACGTGCTGTTCATCTGCGGTGGCGCGTTCGACGGGCTCGCGCCCCTTATCGCGCGGCGGCGCTCGCACTCCGCCATCGGCTTCAACGCCGGGGGCGTGCGCGTCGAGGCCGACGATCCGCACCTGTTCCGCGACGCCCGCCCCGAGGACCTCATGCGCTACGGGCTGATCCCGGAGCTGATCGGGCGGTTGCCCGTCATGGCGCCGCTGGACGGCTTGACGGCCAAAGACCTCCGCCGCATCCTCACGGACCCCAAGAACGCGCTCACCAAGCAGTACGAGAAGCTTTTCGCCATGGACGGCGTGGAGCTCGTCTTCGACGACGACGCGCTGGATGCGGTCGTGGAAAAGGCGCTCGCGCTCAAGACCGGCGCCAGAGGCCTCCGCGCGGTCTTGGAGGAGTCCATGCTTGGCCTCATGTTCGACGCGCCAGAGGCCAAGCCTTCCACCGTGGTCCGCGTCACGCGCGGCGTGGTGGAGCACGGCGAGGCGCCGATTTTGGAGGAGCGCCGGGCGGCGAGCTAAACCTTACAGGGCCTCTGGCGCGTCGCCTCTAGGCCCGCGTAGACTGCAAGAGGCGAAGCCTGTACGTGGCGGCGCCCGCGCGGCAGTCTCCCTCCCAGGCGTCCGTCCCGGTGTTCGCGAGATCGCACCGCAGCGAGCGCCGCGTGGTGTTGGTGACCGGGAACTGGTCTACGCGGAAAATGAGGCGTGTGCCCGCGCTCCGTGCGTCCGTGCCCATCGCGCGAGCGGCCCCCGCGATCAGCGTTACGCGGACGCCCTCCTCAATGATGAGTTGGGCTGGGATGGCGGTCCCGGCGTCAAGCGAGAGGAGCGTCCCGCGCCACGTCCCGAGCGGGGGCGGCTCCGAGACGCCGTTGCCCGAACTCGCGCAGCCAGCGAGAGCGAAGAGGAATGCGAGGGAGGCGATGCGCATGGCGGGGTGGGTCATCGGTGAGAGAGCGTGCGGCTGAGAGTTCGTGGGACCGCGACAGGATCGGGACGGACCGCACCCCACTGCCAGTCCTGTGCGAGGGCCTCTGGCGCCAGAGGCCGCGGTTCGGGGATCTGGCCGAGCGCCCACGCGAGCCAGCCGAGGACCGCCTCTGGCGAGGCGCCGGCGTCGCGGATCTCGCGGAGCGACACCGCGCCGTCGCGCTTGGAGAGCTTCTCGCCCGAGCCGTTGACGAGCAAAGGCACGTGGGCGTAGGTGGGAACGGCGCCGCCGAGCGCTTGGAGGAGCAGGATCTGCCGCGGCGTGGAGTCCAAGAGGTCCATGCCACGCACGACTTCGGTCACGCCCATCGCGAGGTCATCCACGACGACGGCGAGCTGGTACGCGAACACGCCGTCCCGCCGCTTCAGCACTACGTCGCCGACGGCTCGCTGCACGTCTTCGGTCACGCGCCCCACCACGCGGTCCTCGAACGTGACCGGCGCGCCATCGACGCGAAAGCGGAGCGCGCAGTCGGGACGGGGGCCGAGGTCATCGAACCATTCGGGCGCGAGGTCTGCAGGACGCCAGCGGCGCGGGTACGGCGGCAGGCCCGCCGACGCGCCAGAGGCCGCTCCGTGCGGCGCGCTCGCGAGGGACTGGAGGTCTTTCCGCGAGCGTCGGCATGGGAACAGCAGGCCTCTGGCGGCGAGGTCCGCCAGCGCCGCGTCGTAGAGCGCGCTCCGTCTGGATTGCCAGTACGGCCCGTGTGGCCCCACGTCCTCGCCAGAGGCGGGGTCCGGCCCTTCGTCCCAGTCCAAGCCGAGCCAGCGTGCGTCCTCCATCTGGCGCTCGGCGCTTCCGGGCACGGTGCGCGGCCCGTCGAGGTCTTCCACGCGCCACACGAAGCGCCCCCCCTTGGTCCGCACGCTTGCCCACGATGCCACAAGTGCCAGAGCGCTGCCCAAGTGCAGATCGCCCGTCGGGCTCGGCGCGAAGCGCCCGGCTGCAAGGCGCTCGCCAGAGGCCTCTGGCGGCGTACCGGACCGGGGCGGCGCCGGGCTCACAGCGCCCCCAGGCCTGCGAGGACGCGCGCGTTGAGGCGGTGCTCACCCGAGAAGGTGATCGTCTGGTAAGGGATGCCCGCTTCGCGGAGCGCGGTCTCCTGCGCGATCACGCGGCCCGGCGTCGCGACCGCGTCACGGTCCCCGGCGATGATGTGGAGGTCGGCCTGCTCCAACCATGGGCGCTGCGCGCCGAGGTCGAGATCGGTCGGCACGCGGCCGCCCCAGAGGATCACGCGGTTGGCCCGGCGCGGGCGTTGGGCCACGAGTGCGCTCTGCTCCAGCCAGCGCATGATCGTCGCCGTGCCCTGGCTGAAGCCGAACCCGACCAGGCGAACGCTAGCGAGATCGACTCCCGCGCGGCCACAGGCTTCGGTCATCACCGCGTCCAGGTAGCGGATCTGGTCGGCGACCTCGCTCTCGCGGTTCTCGCGCGTCATCCAGCTCGCGCCGACGCGCTGGTAGCGGTCGTCCAGGTAGAACTTGCTTAGCGCCTCTGGGACCACGATCAGCCGCTCGGCGCTCGCCAGCGGCTCGAAGTGCCGCGCCCACCGCGCCGCGGATTGGCCGTAGCCGTGACACGCCAGCCACACCTCGCGCACGCCGCCCAACGCATCTGCCGTCAGGTCCTCTGGCGGGGGGCCGCCCAGCGTGAGGTAGCGGGCTGTGCGGAGGGTTTCGATCGAATGTGTCGTCAACGCGTCGCGGGCGGGTTCAGGCCGTGAACCCGTCTGCCCGTTCGGGGTTTTCCACTCCCCGCTCACGCAAAGCGGCCTCTGGCGCGGGTCTGCGCCAGAGGCCGGATCATCCGATGGCCCACAAGAAGCCCCACCTGCCCACGAAGACCTGCCCCGTGTGCAGGCGGCCGTTCGCGTGGCGGAAAAAGTGGGCCCGCGATTGGGACGACGTCGTTTACTGCTCGGAGCGGTGCAGGAGGGAAGCCGCGGCGGCGCGGAAGCGCTCGGCGTAGGCGGTCTTCGTCTCGGGCTGCTCCAGTTCCTCCGGGCGGTCCCGGCGGTACATCGTGAACGGCTTGTCGCTGCGGAGCGTGAGCGTGAACTCCTCACCCGTGGCGCGGCGCACGAAGGTGCGCTCGTGAAGGATGTAGTTCTCCGAGTCGGCGCGGCTGCCGATGACCTCGAAGGTCCAGAGGTTGTCGGAGTACGGTCCGTCCTCCACATCTAGCTCCAGCACGGGCTCGACAAACGTGCCACCCGCGATATCGTCGTTGGTGATGACGCCGCTCTGGTAGCGGGTGGTGTCGGCGGTGAAGCCGGCCTCGCGGTACACGGTGTCGCCCTCGCGCATCGCGCGGATGCGGCCGACCACGAGCCCGTCGTCCTGCGTGAGGTCGAACGAAAACTGGAACTCGTAGTCCGCCTTGATGCGGGCATTCTGATCCACGAGGATCGTGTCGGCGGAGAAGCTGGCC